>NZ_JACJDT010000043.1:0-41657 GCF_014163675.1 Pseudoalteromonas sp. SR44-5 | reverse complement strand
TTCTCGCATTAGGCTCTTTACGTGATAAAGCTAAAAGTTGCTTGGATTTTTCTAAGTTCAATTTAGTAAAAGTAGATAGGTATCAGTGTGCTAATTAGATCACATAATTTGGCAGATTGGTATAAAACCTTTTAATACCCTCAATCAAACCTTACGTTATATTCTTTAATCGATAATTAGCTCAGTTGAAAAAAAAGAGCATCGCCACCCTTTACAAATAATGGCGAGGGTCACTGGTACAAGTCCAGTATCACCCACCACATATAAAACCTCTTAGTAATTCTGTTAAAAATAAAATTCAAAAAGCCTCTAAATACGCTAATTCTTTTCCAAACCTGAAACTCTTTTAATGTGTTCCTCGATGGATAATTAAGTTTGAAAAGCATCAACCTAGGCGCTTTACAAAGCTAGGGTCTCCTATCTCTATAAAAATCCTCAAGCAATAACTAGCGCTACCTAAATTTGGATAATCAAGCTACTTGAAAATTCATAACTGATCAAATAAACGAAGTCTGCGGTATTAAATTTTAAATTCCCTTGTCAGCGACTAGACTGTTTATTATAGTCTCTGATACGTTCATGTGGTCACAAGTCTAATGCCAGCAAAGATTTTTTCTAATGCAAAAATACTTATAGTTGAAGAGCAACCTCTTGCTCAAAGCTATATGAAACAGTCGCTCGAAAAACTTGGCTTTCGACAGCTGCGCTTTGCTGAACATGCAAATTCGGCTAAAGAGCAGTGCACCAGTGAACAGTTTGATCTGATTGTTTGCTCTTTTAATTTAAGTAAGCAGCAAGACGGCTATCAGCTATATGAAGAGTTACGCGTTAAGCGTTTAATAAAAAACTCTACTGGGTTCATTTTTATTTCAGCTGAAACCAGTGGTTCTTTGGTACACAGCGTGCTTGAACTGCAACCCGATGACTTTTTAGTCAAGCCATTCACCATATATGATCTTAAAACACGTATAGAACGAATTTTGCTGCGTAAAAATCATTTACAAGCAATATATAATTTCATTGACGATGGGAATGACTCTAAAGCGCTAAAAGCAATCAATACTGCGCTTGATGAAAAAGGCAATGCTTATAGTGCAATATTATTGCGTTTAAAAGGTGACGCCCTACTTCGCTTAAAACGAGCAGATACCGCAAAAGCTTTCTTTAAATCAGTTCTTGATATTCAAAAATTTACATGGGCAAAGGTAGGTTTAGTTGAAGCATTAATTGCGAATAACGAGCATATTCTTGCGCAAAGAATGCTAAAAACGATGCTGCTACGTCATGAAACACGATTAGTCGCACTCGATTTACTTGGTAAGCTGGAGATTAAATTAAACCAATTTGAATTAGCGCAAGATTTTTTAAGCCAAGCCGTTGATATAGCTCCACGCAATATCGAGCGCCAAAAATCACTTAGCCATGTATCGCTGGTAAATCATGATTATGAAAAAAATTACCTTACACAAAAAGACATCGCCAACTTTGCCAAACATTCGATTCACGATCACCCTGACGTATATTTAAATGCAGCACGGGCGGGTATTGATTTTGCATTAACAACAGATCAAAGCGATCAAATTCAACGTATTTCAAGACAAACCAATAAATACTTAGCTGATTTAAAAAGCCAATTTCCAAATAGTCACAATCAGGCGCAAATAGATGTTTTAAATGCCCGTTTACACTATTTGAAAGATGAGCATCAAAAAGCGAAAATGTTGATTGAGCAGCTCGACGATGACGATAGCCACATTCGCTCTGTAGACGGCGCACTTGATAAAGCAAAGGCATTTCATGAACTGGGGTTTCACCACAAAGCACAGTCATTATTTAACCAAATTATTAGTCATTGTGAACGTCATCCAACAGTGAGTGATGCTGTTTATTTACGTTATATTCAACAACAACAAAGTGAACGCCGTGATATAAAAATGGGCCCTAAAGAGCTGAATAACCATGCAGTTACACAGTTTAACCGTGGTCAATTAAATACCGCTCTTGAAGCATTCACACAAGCATTTAGAGTAATGCCTCGTAATCCAAGTATTGCTTTAAATTTATTGCAGTGTCTATTTGATAGTTCCAAGCAAAATGGCCAAACGTTAAACCTAATGATGGCAAAAAAATGCTATGCGTTACTCAATACGACAACATTAGACAACGAGCAGCAACAACGCTTTAATAAAATAGTACAACAAGCAACGAGTATGGGGCTAACACTTGCTAATCTAGAAGAGCCAGGCAAAACCAAATAGAATAATAAATAGTTTAGATAAGGTGTTGTTTATAAGAATGAGGAATTCAAAATATCGCTGACAAGCGGTGATATGACTTTTAAAATCCAGCCTTACTGGAATCGGATTATGTAAATTCAGTAAGGCATTGGTTATTGTCAATTACGAGCTAATAAATTACACCTTCTTCAATGAGACCGCGTTTATACAATAACGCAGACCACTTGGCATTGGTCCATCTGGGAATACATGACCTAAGTGCGCATCACATACATTACATACAGTTTCTATTCTTTGCATACCATGGGTCTTGTCACCATTGTAAGCAATCGAGTTTAGTTGCGCGGGTTGAGTAAATGATGGCCAGCCAGTGCCGCTATCAAATTTTTCATCACCATCAAATAATAAGTTATCACAACATACACAGGCGTACTTACCAGGTTCAAACAAGGTGCAGCTATCTGAGCTGTGTGGGCGCTCTGTGCCTTTATTACGAGTCACATAAAAGGCTTCTTCGGTTAATTGTTCACGCCATTGCTGCTCGGTTTTTACTACTTTACGGCTCGGCTCTGGATTGCCTTTATTGGCAAAGTTTAGAATATCATTCCAATTCAACATAACTGACCTCATTGAGTAAGATGGGTTAATTTATTGCTATCCACATTATCATGGTATCGCGCTAATAACATTGTCAGCTTGGATTTATCCGCACTGCACAAAATGGTTTTGTAGGGGGTGAAAAATAATTTTGATACTGGCTACGGGAATGTTTAAACTCACTAGCTACGTTTATCTGCACTGTTAAACCAGCCATCTCAACAGACTCAACGCCTATTAGTGAGCTAAATAGCTTCAGTACACCAATGACAGCTTCTTACTAAGCCTATTTGCTGTTGCATACTATATATACCCTGTTGATCACTATTTAGTTTCATACAATGGTAATTAATTTTTTTTCATTTTCAGTCAATAGTGTATTAAAGTATTGTGTTAGCTCTGCTTTAGTTGCCGGTAAGCCTATTGAGCATTGACGCTGTTCGCTGGAGAGAATTAAAAATTGGTCATCATGGCACTGTATTTCCTTGATACTATCAATAAGTAGCCATTGTGGGCCGTGAGTACGGTCAAAAAAACCTGAAAGGGTAAATACCAAAAGGTGCTGTTGTTCGCGTCGAATAAACTTATCTAGGCTATTACGTGCTTTAAATAGTGGTGTTAGCCGATAACAGCATGAGCTAAATACAAATAGCCATACAGCTATTAACAATACAAACCACGCTTGCTGAAATAACATGGTAAATACACTCAACAATAATAACACGATACCGAAACAGCCGACGATCAGCGCCAGTAATTGATTAATTTTACGCATCAAAGACTCCTTGCAACGTTAACCTAAATTACTTACTTGCACTTTTTTCATCGGTTTCAGGATCGGGCCAATCATTAAAAAACACCGTTAAATAACGACTTTTTGCTAAATATAATAATACCCACAATACCGTCACCATTTGCAGCGCTAAAAACATCGAAAACTGATAATAACTATGAGCGGCTTGAATAATCAGCCAGCTTAAATCTATCGCTGCACATGCTAACAATGGCCACCGCATAAAACGCCACACTCGCGCTAACCATGCTGCACTGTCTGCGCTTTTTTGTGGCCTGCGCAAACAAAAAATTACGGCAGGAATAATGGCTATTGCACCAATAGCCAATGCACTGAAAAAGTCAGCTTTAGATCTAAACACTAATGACATTAAATCAAGCTCAGGACGCCTGCTCAGTGCCGCAATGATCCAAATAAAGTAGGCACGAAGTAATACCAGTAAACTCAAATGAAACGCGATTGGAGTGCGATAGGTGCCATATTTGTCCCAATACTCTGGTCCATAACGCTTCATAACTGGTTTTTCCTCTCGGCTACTACGCCAAGTAATATGAATGCTGCCACGGCTGTAACACCTAACCAGCGCACACCAAAGAACATCAGTAACTGGCTTAGTAATGGAGTGACAAATACTACTAACAAGCCAAAACCAAACCCGGTTACCAGTACAAATGCACATACTCTGAGTATAAAGTGGCGCCTTGCTACAAAGCGTTTCGTGGTTTTGATAATCTCATTTGCATACAAAGACACCAAACACACCACCAGTAACAATGCGATATTATATAAGTAAGGCTTTAGCCACTGACCAAAGGTCAGTGCTAAATCCTGAAAAAGCGTAATAATGCTATCCATTATGTTGCGCCAGTAATGCAATTAAATCATCTTCGGTCAGTATTTCAATGCCTAAATCTTGTGCTTTCGTGAGCTTAGAACCGGCTTTTTCACCCGCTATTAACGCATCGGTTTTAGCTGATACACTACCTGAAACTTTCGCCCCTAACTGCTGCAAGCGTGCTTTTGCATCATTTCGATTAAGCTCGTTCAAAGTACCCGTTAACACATAGGTTAAGCCTGCTAACGGTTGTGAGTCTTCACTTGGCGGCGTGAGTTCTGGCCAATGAATACCCTGTTCCAGCAAGGCAGTTACGACATCTAAATTATGTTGCTCAGCAAAAAAACCACGCACATGCTTGGCTACAATTTCCCCAACATCACTAACTTCGACTAACGCTTCAGTTGTTGCCGCAGTTACTTTATCTAGCGTTAAAAAGTGATTAGCTAAATTTTGCGCCGTCGCTTCACCGACTTCACGAATACCTAATGAGTATAAAAACTTAGCCAACGTCGTTTGTTTTGCATCATCAAGTGCTGCTACTAGGTTTTTCGCCGATTTTGGCCCCATGCGCTCAAGCGATTCAAAATGTCCTTGTTTAAGTATGAATAAGTCTGCTGGCGTTTTAATGAGCTCTCTGTCCACCAGCTGTTCAACAATTTTATCGCCAAGGCCATCGATATCGAGTGCTTTGCGTGAAGCAAAGTGTTTGATCGCTTCTTTACGCTGTGCTTGGCACACCAGGCCTCCTGTACAGCGCGCTACGGCTTCGCCTTCAATGCGTTCAATATGGGAGTCACAAATTGGACAAGTAGCCGGAAACTCAATCTCTTTGGCATCTGTTGGACGGCGCTCTAATACCACTTGAGTAATTTGTGGGATCACATCACCAGCACGGCGAATGATCACAGTATCGCCAATTTTTACCCCCAAACGCTCTATTTCATCACGATTGTGTAACGTTGCATTTGAAACCGTGACACCACCAACAAATACCGGCTCTAAACGAGCCACAGGGGTAATTGCGCCAGTGCGCCCTACCTGAAATTCAACATCCAGTAGCTGAGTGATTTCTTCTTGCGCAGGAAACTTATACGCAATCGCCCAACGCGGAGCTCGCGCTACAAAACCTAACCGCTCTTGTAGTGCTTTGTTATTTATTTTGATCACCACACCATCAATTTCATACTTTAAGCTGCTGCGGCGCTCAAGTATATCTTGATAGTAATCCAAAGCAGCTTGCTGGCCTTCGACTAATTTTGTTTCCGGGCAAAGTGGTAACCCCCAGTCAGTTAGCTTAGCCAATTGCTGGTAATGATCACTTGGTAATTCACCATTTGTTACTACGCCAATACTGTAGGCATAAAACATCAAAGGTCGCTTGGCGGTGATTTTTGAATCGAGTTGACGCAAGCTGCCTGCGGCTGCATTACGTGGATTAACAAATACTTTGTCGCCACGCTTTTCGGCTTCAGCATTAAGTTTGTCAAATCCGGCGCTATCCATGAACACTTCACCACGAATTTCAATTTCCTCGGGAAAGTCATCACCACGTAATTTTAGCGGTACATTACGAATCGTTTTAACGTTAGTGGTAATATTTTCGCCGGTGTGCCCGTCGCCACGCGTTGCCGCCTGCACTAACACACCATTACGGTATAAAATCGACACCGCTAAACCGTCAAGTTTTGGTTCACAGCAAAAGGTCAGCTCATTGTTATCCATCAAACGTTCTTTAATGCGGCGATTAAAAGCGCTGAACTCTTCTTCACTAAAAGCGTTATCAAGTGACAACATCGGCACTTGATGAGTGACTTGCTCAAACTTAGCAAGCGCCGCACCGCCTACTTTCTGGGTCGGTGAATCAGTACTCAAGTACTCAGGATTTGCTACCTCAAGCGCACTTAATTGTTGTAATAAACGATCATACTCTGCATCAGGAATGCTTGGGTTATCAAGTACATAATAATTATGATTGTGATCTTCTAACTGCTGACGAAGTTGCGTTATTTGCGCTAACACTAAAGTGGACATACTGACCTCAAAAAACATAAAAAAGCCACTTAAACGAGTTATCGCCAAGTGGCTTATAAAATTCTTAATTAATTAACTGTATATTGCAGGTGATTAAGCTGAAAAGCGTCTCACTTTTTCAACATAATTGCGCACACTATCAACGGTCATTTCTTCTCGTTGTGAGTCTAAAATAACGGCGCCAAATTCATCTGCTAACTTTTTAGCCGCACTGTGCAACATATTAAATGCAGCAAGCCCGTCACCATCACACGGCAAGGTCATAAACAAGCTAATTCCAGCGGTGCTAAATTGTTCCATATTATCTATATCAAAAGTACCAGGGTTGTACATGTTCACTAACCGAAACAGCACTGGACCATGACCAGCAGGATCTAAATGGCGATTAAAAAAGCCTTCTTCAGAGTACTTAAAGCCAAGTGTGTTTACTGCTGGCAATAATTTGCTGCCTTCCATACTCAAGCCTTCAGGCATTTGAATATGCACAATGATAAAATCACTTGCAGCCGGTTGCTCAGCTTCATCCTCTACGCTTGCATCTGTTGCAGTAGTCACATCATCAACCTCAGCGGCAGGTTCGTCATCTGACGCTGCAAAAGAGTGTGGTTGCTTTTCATCAGCACTGAAACTTAAATCCCCAAACTGCGGTTCATCACGCTCAGTATGAGATGCTGGCTCAGCTACGCTTTGACGCTCAGTAGGCGCTTGATCTGCAGGCTCAACCCGCTCATCATTAGTCGCAACGGGTGCATCTTTTTTACGAACTGACCATAGGCCATGTATTAATAATCCACCAATGACAATTACACTGATAATGATTAAAACCCATCTTAATTGTTCGGCCATCCCCTCACCTTTTATTATTTATCTACTCAAATATTAATATTTATGCATGTGCCATTTGCACCGCTTGTTCAATATCTACAGCGACCACACGCGAAACGCCCGGTTCAGCCATTGTTACACCCGTCAACCTGCCAGCCATTTCCATGGCAATTTTATTATGACTGATATAAATAAATTGCACCGATTGTGACATTTCTTCCACTAATCGGCAAAATCGCCCAACATTCGCATCATCCAATGGTGCATCAACTTCATCCAGCATACAGAACGGAGCTGGATTGAGCCTGAATATTGAAAATACCAATGATAATGCGGTCAGCGCTTTTTCTCCACCACTTAAAAGGTGAATTGTTGAATTTTTCTTGCCCGGTGGGCGTGCCATTATACTAACACCACTTTCCAGTAAGTCATCACTGGTTAATTCAAGATATGCACTGCCGCCGCCAAATACTTTAGGAAATAACTGACCAAAATCGTGATTTACTTGATCAAAAGTCATTTTAAAACGCGTTTTGGTTTCGCGATCAATTTTTCCAATTGCACCTTCAAGTGTCGTCAATGCTTTGCTTAAATCCTCGACTTGACGATCTAAATACTGGCTACGCTGCTGCGCTTGTTCAAACTCATCAATCGCCGCTAAGTTCACCGCGCCCAAGTCACTTAAACTTTGTCCTACTTTATTAAGCTGTCCTTGATAAGTGTTTATACTGGCGTTTTCAGGGAGCTGTGCCAATACTTCTTTCAAGTTTTGCTGTAACTCACCCAGAGGTTCAAGAGCTGCCTGTGCTTTAATTAATAAGCTCTGCTCTTCGAGGGCAAGTTGTTGTAATTGTTCTTGTAAAAGTACCAGCTCCCCCTGCGACGCTTTAAGCGTTGTTTGTTTATCTACAAGAGCTGTTTTAGCTTCCGTCAATGCACTTTGCAAATTTTTGAGTTCAATGTCACTTTGTTGATGTTGCTCCAACAATAATATTATTTGCTCTGCGACCTCTTCTAATGGGATCACCAACTCTTCAATTTGCGCGGTTAACTCACTGACAGCTTCACTGGCGGTTTCGCTGGCGGTCGTTGCATGCTGTAATTTAGTGTCACTGAGTTGGCATTCACTGCGCGCTTTTTGCTCACTTAGTGTCGCCTGATGGGCAAGCGTTTTATAGTGTTCAAGCTGAGCGTTTGCCTGTTTATATTGCTCATCAGTGTGTTGCTGCTGCACTTGAGCATCATTAAGCGCAACACTTATTTCATCACGCTGTTTTGCCACACTTGCTATATGTTGCTGTTGTTCAGCCACTTTATTCTCTATGCTCGTGTGTTCAACGTTTAACTGCTGTAGCTTCGCTTGTAATTTATGTTGTTGATTCTGAAACTGCTGTAATTGCTCTTTGAGCATATCGCGACGAGTGCTTCCTGAGGCCACTTGTTGAGCAAGCTGATGTACCGCTGCTTTTAACTCTTCGCTTTGTGCCTTCAATTGCTCACAGACTCGCTGTTGTTCTGTAAGCTTATTGCTTTGTATAGCTAGTTCGTCACTGAGTTGAGATGCTAACTGCGTTGCTTCGGCCAACTGTTTATGTTTGATCAGCAACGAATTTTCTGCACTTTTACTGGCTTGTTGATACCAATTGCGGCCCTGAATATTACCTTGGCGATCAATCACTGCAAGCCAATACTCATCCGCTAAATCATTATGTTCAAAATCATTTTTATACTTAATGCGATGTAATAAATCAGGGTAAACCCCTTGCTCTATAAACACCGCTAATGAGCTTTGCGGTGCGGTGTCGGTAGTTGGCCATACTCCGTTAGGTGTTGCTATAGATGTCACATTTAATTGTTCAAGCCCTTGTAATGCTTGTTCAACCACATGCTCAAATCCAGTACGTACAACTAACTGTGCCAAAACATCGCCACTACCTTGCGCTGGAGTATCTGCGAGTATTGTATTCAAGCCTGCTATTTTGGCTTTATTCTCGTTTTGTTGTTGTGCTAGTGTTTGATGTGCATCTTGGCAGGTGCGTAACACGCTTTGAGCTTGTTGATTATTACTATTTACTTTGTTTAAGGCAGTTTGTTTTGCTGCTAACTCTTGCGTTAGTGACTGCATTAACTGCTGCTGCTGCGCTACTTGTTCAGCAATTGGGTTTTCTGCCAGCTCTATTAATTCGCTTTCTAATGCCGTTTGCTGGTTTTTAATATAGTGCAAATTTTGCAGCTGTTGATCGGCTATATTTTGTTGCTTGCTATATTGCGTATTAATAGCCTGAAACTGTTCATTAACTCGTTGCCAATCAGTAGCACTGCGCTGCTTGGCACTGTGCAACTGTGCCACCGCGTCGGCCATCTCAGTGACTTGTTCTGTACATATTAAAGTATGTTCAATTGCCTCTTGTAACGCATTTTGTAGCTCATCAGTATGGTCTTTTTGTTGTTGTTGCAGCTGCTGATTTTGTAACTGCAACTGTTGCTGTTTGATCAGATTGTGACTAAACGCTTGTTGTTGTTGTTTTAAGTTTATTTGCTGTTGCTCAGCACGAGTCAATTCAGTGTGCGTTTGGTGCTGGGCTTGCTGCGCATCATTGAGTTTTTCAAGTTGCAATTGCACTTGGTTTTCAAGGCTTGCTAGTACATCGTCATGACCTGAATGAGCAGTTTTAAAAAAGCTAATTTGCTCATTCAGCTTGGCCATTGTGTCGGCTTTAGTCACTTGTTGCTGATGTAGCTTTTGCCATTTTAAGACCGCTAGTTGCCCTTTTAAAGTGCGCTCTTGGGTTTTTAACTCGCGGTATTTTTTTGCTTCAACTGACTGTACTGCCAGTTTATCAACTTGTGCTTGCAGCTCTTGGCGAACATCGAGTAAGCGTTCAAGGTTTTCGCGGGTACTTTTGATCCGGGTTTGCGTTTCACGACGGCGCTCTTTGTATTTTGAAACGCCTGCTGCTTCTTCTAAAAACACCCGTAAATCTGCCGGTTTACTCTCAATTAAACGCGAGATCATGCCCTGCTCGATAATCGCATAACTACGCGGACCAAGACCTGTGCCTAAAAATATATCGGTAATATCTCGTTTGCGGCATTTACTGCCATTGAGAAAATACAGCGATTGCCCGTCGCGTGTTACCAAACGTTTAATAGCCACTTGATTTCGATCGGCAAAAGTATTCGGTAAGTGCCCTTGGGTATTATCAAAAATCAACTCAACCGACGCTTGAGAAATAGGTTTGCGATTGGTTGAGCCATTAAAAATAACATCGGTCATGGCATCGCCACGCAGATTTTTAGCAGAGCTTTCGCCAAGCACCCAACGCACAGCATCGATGACATTAGACTTGCCGCAGCCGTTTGGGCCAACGACACAGGTCATTTGATCTGGGAATGGAATTTTAGTGGGCTCTACAAAAGATTTAAAACCCGCTAATTTTATGGTGCTCAAACGCATCTAATTGGTTTACCGATTGTTATTGTTATAGCTTGAGTATTTAATTTAACCGTTCTTGACGATAAAAGTAAGTACAGGGATTAAGCTTGGCGTTTAAAATTATCTAAAATAATACCCGTTGCCATGGCTACATTGAGAGATTCTGCACCACCAAAAGCGGGGATGGTTATTTTATCTGTTACCAATGCTGCGCAAGCTTGACGTATTCCATGAGACTCACTACCCATTAACAAAACACCTTGGCCTGTAAATTGAGTTTTATGCACGCTTTTTCCATCTAAAAAAGCGCCATAAATAGGTAAGTTTAAACCACTTAAGTACGCAGGCAACTCAACTTGACTCACTGAGACTCTAACAAACGAGCCCATAGTGGCGCTAATAGTTTTAGGGTTATAAGCATCGGCACTATCTGTGCTGGTGACAATATGCTTGATCCCATACCAATCAGCTACTCTGATAATGGTACCTAAATTGCCTGGATCAGATACGCCATCAAGGGCTAAGATTAAACCGCTTGCCTGCGGTGCACTCGCTGTTGGCATGTCAACTATCGCAATAGCGGCATTATTACTCACTAAAGTACTTGCTTTAGTTAACACATCTTCATCGGCTTCAATCATGTTTACGTGAGTAAACTGCTGCTGGAACTGCGCAATAAAGGCTGCTGTCGCAAATATATCAATAATTGTTAAACCACTTGCCAATAACTCAAGTACGTTTTTTTCACCTTGCACAAGGTATTGATTATGTTGCTTTCGGTACTTTTTTTGACCTAATGCACGAATTAACTTGAGTTGGTTTTTTGAAATCATAACAGCCCCATAAAATGATGGGCACAGTATAGCAGATTTAACATCGAGTTCTGAACTTGAAAAAACCTCACAGGATCAATTAATGCTGTTTGCGCTGCGTTCAAAAGTCATATTAATACGGATAAACATACCTTTAATGGCTTCAAGCTGATATGTATCACTCACATGTATCATCAGTTCGTTGTAAAGCTCATCACAAGCCATTGTAAACGTATCATCGCACTGGCCTTTTGTAGCCAGCAAAAAGGCTCTAGCCAGTGAGCTTTGCCACCTTTGTAAATATTTAAGCTGATTATCACCCACTGCCTGTTGGCAAATTGAGTGTAAACGCACCGACGCATGACCTAGATTAAGCCCAGTTAAAGCAAGATCGGTAATAGCACGTGATTCTGAGCCTTGATCATAATTGGTTAAACGCAGTAACCGATCAGCCATACGTCGGTTATACCAAAGAGCGGGTGAGCTATGTTGATGAATTTCTGATAAATCTTTATAGGTTGCTTTAAACACGCGATGCACTAACAACTGCACACTCGGACCTGTAAATAGTTGGAAAATCCAAAATAAAATACATACTCCAAGAAAAATAGCCAAAGCTGAGCTGAGCGTATAATTGATTGAAAACGCAAGGCTCATGTCATTGCTGGGCTTAACTAAAATCGTAAATGGAATACAGAACCCTAGCCCGTAAGGTAACGTTTGCTGATCGCCTAGTAGCAATAAGCCAATAAAATATGGCCCAGCTAACACCAACAATAATATTTCAAGTTGCCCACCACTTTGTGATAATAAGTTTAAAGCATAAAAAATAGCCACAAACGAGGCTACCACAACACCAACTAACAATCGCTTCATAACTATTTGTAAAATTGCCAGCGGGATACGAGCCAACATAATCGAAAAAATAACGGGTAAAATCATGATCAATAATGCAGCGGATGATCCAGTATTAACCCAAATAAATGCCCCGATTGAAAATACCAAGCTGGTTCGAAAACCAACAATAATACCTGCTAATGGATCTCGGTATGTCAACATGCTCGGAGCATTAAGCAGTGTTTTATCTCGTTGCTCTAATGCTTTATATGCCCGCAATAAAATTGTTAATTCATTCGCGATATCTAAACTGACATTTAAAATATGTGATTCAAATGGCAGCTCACAGGTTTGTTGCGCCCGGTGATCAGTTAATGCGCGCCGCAACTGTTTTACTTCTTTAGCACAGTATTCAAAACAGTCTGATTTTTCTATTAGCGTAAACATATCTTTTAATTGCTTGATTAACTGAGTAATCTTTGGTGTGATTTGCTCAGGATGATTACGCTGTAAGCGCCCCATTATTTGTACTAAGGCAAGAAGAGATAAAACTTTTTGTGCGATTTGATTGGCAGCCCGTGAACGCCCTGGACCTTTTGGCCCTTCGTAGCGAACTGCACTTGAGTCTTCACTAATACTGCCAAGCGTTGCCATTATGCGATCTATTTGCTGATGACGGTTTTCAGAAGAGCCCGCTTTATCAAGCTCAGTTACCAAATAATGTAACGTTTGATTAATGACAGACTTTGCCTGCGTTTGTAAGAGCTGCTTGACCTTAACAGGCCATAATAGATGGCTCACTAACCCTGCGCATACCGAACCGACTATAATTTCACTTACTCGTGATTGCGCCACCGCGAAGATACTTTCACTACTGACCGTTGCTGGGTTTACCATCACTAACAAAATAATGATAGCAGCCGTTACGCCGGCCATAGCAAATGCGTAAACAAAATTTGCTTGGCGCACCATAGCTGACAATGCAGAGTTTAAACCGAGCCAAAAAGCCAATCCACCCAGCGCTAAATAAGGGTAAGCACTGAGCTGAGTGAGTACTAAAATACCAAATAGGCCACCCACCAAAGTGCCTACAATCTGACAAAGCGCTTTTTCAATAACGAGACCACTTTCAGGGCGGATCTGTAAAAACACCGCAGAAACAAGTGCCCAATAAGGTCGATCTAGATTTAAATAAATGGCAATTGTCAACGACATTGCCATGGCAATCACCCCTTTTAATGCAAACTTGATAGCCTGTTCTTTGGGGCATAGAAGATTATTTAAAACAAGATGCAAAACTAATACCTATTCCGTAGCAAGGTGAATAGTCGCTGTCATACCTGCGCTTAGCTGGATCCCTTCTGGCAAAGCATCTAGCTTAATATCAACTGGAATACGCTGCGATAAACGTACCCAATTAAATGTCTGCTGCACTTGAGGTAAAAGTTGGTTATTACTTTGCGTATTGATATTCGCGATTGCTTTGCCAATACTCACTACCTGACCGGTTAATGGCTTTGTATCGCTCAGTAATTCTATTGTCGCTTTTTGATTGGTGTGGATCAGTGGGATTTTGGTTTCCTCAAAATAGCCTGTTACATAAAATGAATCTGATTGAACAATAGCAAACACAGGCGTGCCCTGTGCAACATAATTGCCTTGGCGTAGATTTAAATTAATAATTTGCCCGGCAACTGGAGCCGTAACTTGCGTGCGAGATAAATTTAATTGCGCCACCGTTTGATCCGCTTTCGCTAAGTCGTAATTTGCTTTGGCAATTTCAGTACTAATGCGGGTCGCTTCTAAGCTTTCCTCACTGATAGCTTGTTGAGTATTTAATGCTTTACGTCGTTCATACTTATGTTTAGCCAGTTCCCAGCTATATAAACTATTGTTAGTATTTGCTTTACTTTTATCATAAGCCGCCTGATAACGTTGTTGGTCAACACTAAAAAGCAGTTCACCTTTTGCAACTTGCTGCCCATCTTTGACATTTAATTTTGTTACCCAGCCTGATACATCTGGCACAATAGTAACAATATCAGCTCGAATGCGACCATCGCGAGTCCAAGGCGTGTGCATATAATCAGTCCATACCCAACGGCCTGCAAAAATAGCCGCGATAATAACGACGATAGTAAGCATAATACGTAAATATCTAACCATTCTATTTATCTTCCACTTAATAAAAAGACACTCAAGGCGAGAAAACACATAAATAAAGACACTTCAAACCAGGCCACTTTCCAGATGCGATCATGCCAATCCAAACGATGTAAAATAAAGCGAGTCAAAGCGGTTAAAATAAATGCCATTGGGAAATAAATCACTAACGGGCTAAATTCTAAGCCGCCAATAACTACAGCGTGGTGCATAATCAATCCCCTGTTATATGTACTTTGACAACAAACTAAAAAGCATCACAAGTAAAATTTTTGCGACAGTGTCTATCAATATAGTAGCACCTAATTATCACATTATCTTACTTAACATGCTGTTAATAGCGGTAATCGTTACACCATACTCAGCAAATTAATCAGTCGCGTTATATTATTAAGTTAAGCTTTAAGCAAAATATTGAGGATAATAAGAATCTGGTAAATAAAAAAACGTGCCTAAAGCACGTTTTGAGGGATTACTACTGGAGCTATTGCTCAGTATTTATTTTTATAGGTCCATAAATGCAGTAGCTCACTGGCAATGGTGGCTGCGGCAATCGCAGTAAGTTCACTTTGGTCGTACGACGGTGATACTTCAACTACATCCATACCAATCATATTAATGCCTTTAAGAGCACGTAATATTTTAAGCACTTTGTCGCTGCTCAAACCGCCACATACTGGCGTACCAGTACCTGGTGCAAATGCTGGATCTAAGCAATCAATGTCAAAAGTGATATACACAGGTAAATCACCTACTCTCGCTTTAATCTGCTCAGCAATCGTTTGCGCCGATAAATCATTGGCCGCCATCGCATCAATCACTGCAAACTCGTGTTTGCTTTGATCAAAATCAGTACGAATACCAATTTGGATACTATGATCAACATCAATCAGCCCTTCTATCGGCGCATGGTAAAACATAGTGCCGTGGTCATAGCGTGAGCCATTGCTGTACGTGTCTGTGTGAGCATCAAAATGTACCAGCGCCATTTTGCCAAAGCGTTTAGCGTGCGCGCGCAGTAAAGGTAAGGTTACAAAATGATCGCCCCCTAAACCTAAAATTGCTTTACCTTGGCTTAAAATACCCGCAGCAGCTTGTTCAAGCTTAGCGGTAAAGTATTCAGCGTCACCGACAGGGTAAGTAAAATCTCCAGCATCAGCCAGTTTTAGGCGTTCGAACAATTTGAACGTCCATGGGTATTTTGTTTCTTCCCATGCTAAATGCACTGATGCACGACGAATCGCATCAGGGCCTAAACGCGCACCTGGACGTCCTGAGGTTGCCATATCAAATGGCAAACCTAACACCACAACATCAGCATTGATGTCAGTAATATTTTGTACCATTGGCTGACGTAAAAACGTCATGCCATTGGAATACAATGAGTGATCTGGATGATCAAACAAAGTGGTCATATTAAAGCTCTTCTAAATAAGTATAACCGTCTAAACCTGCTTGCAATTCATCAAGCACACTTTGCTGCTCATCTGCTGGTAATTTTGCAGCCACTAGCTGTGCGTACGATGATTGAAAACCTTCTACATCAAGATGAACATAGCGCATCATGTCAGCTACAGTGTCACCTTGGTTTATTTCT
This sequence comes from Pseudoalteromonas sp. SR44-5, assembly GCF_014163675.1. NCBI lineage: Bacteria > Pseudomonadati > Pseudomonadota > Gammaproteobacteria > Alteromonadales > Pseudoalteromonadaceae > Pseudoalteromonas > Pseudoalteromonas sp. SR44-5. The sequence goes on along the minus strand of NZ_JACJDT010000043.1, from coordinate 25,491 downwards.
ACAATGCTTGCGTCGCCTTGCTCATCCATGTGTACCATTGCACTGTGGGTGTCGCCAAATAGGTTATGCATGTCACCTAAAATTTCTTGGTATGCCCCCACTAAGAAAAAGCCCATTAAATAGGGTTTTTCAGCACTAAATGCCGGCACTGGTAAGGTACTCTCAATGCCTTGCCCATCAACGTAATGATCTAGTGCACCGTCAGAGTCACAGGTAATATCTAACAATACTGCGCGTCTTTGTGGTGCCTCAGTTAAGCCACTTAATGGCAATACCGGAAATACTTGGTCGATCCCCCACGCATCAGGCAATGACTGAAACAATGAGAAATTAACAAAAAACTTATCCGCTAAACGGGCATTAAGTTCATCTATTATCGGGCGATGAAAACGGTTTTTGTTATCCATGTGTTTATTAAGCTCATAACACACACGTAAATTTATTTGCTCAGCCCAGGCGCGTTGAGTTAAATCTAATAATCCCATCGCAAACTGGTTATGTGCTTCAGCTAAATCACCTTGGCTATCATGATATATCTCTATTAATGCACGGTCGTCTGTCAGCACATGAAGTTGCTGCCACGACAGCCACATGTTATTGAGCAATAATGGCGCGTCATCTGCTGGCGCTTGAATTTCTTCAGGCTCATAACTTTCAGTGCCAATCACATTAGAGATAAGCACTGCATGATGCGCTGTTAATGCACGCCCAGACTCAGAAATAATAGTCGGGAATGGTTGCTCGTACTGCTTACAAATATCACCAATGGTGTAGACAATATTATTTGCATACTCAGCTAAGCTATAGTTCATCGAGTTGTGAGACTGGCTCCGAGTACCGTCGTAATCAACCGCTAAACCGCCACCGACATCTAAACATTCAATTTGTGCACCGAGTTTGCGTAGTTCACAATAAAAACGCGCCGCTTCGCTAACACCTAAACGCACATCGCGAATATTCGCCATTTGCGAGCCTAAGTGAAAATGCACCAACTGAACTAAATCAAGTTGATCAGTCTCTTTTAAACGATTAACAACATGTAATACTTGTGAAGCGGATAAACCAAATTTTGATTTTTCACCGCCGCTAGCTTGCCATTTTCCTTTACCCTGCGACGCTAAGCGCACGCGAATACCAATACGCGGTTTTACGTTCAGCTCTTTAGCTTGGCTAAGTACCATGTCCAGCTCAGAGAGTTTCTCAAGTACGATGTACACTTTATGGCCTAACTTTTCGCCAATTAATGCTAAGCGCACATATTCTTTGTCTTTGTAGCCATTACAGACAATCACTGCACTGGTTTTTTCAGCTAATGCCAATACTGTTAATAGCTCAGGCTTGCTGCCCGCCTCTAAACCAAGTTGTTTCTTTTCTACGTTCGCTTGGCTTGCCACAATTTCTTCGACCACTTCGCGCTGTTGGTTTACTTTAATTGGATAAACAAGCAAGTAATCTTTTGGATAACCATAGCTTTCAATCGCAGTATTAAATGCAGCACATAAGCTGTGCACGCGGTGATGCAAAATTTGTGGAAAACGAACCAACGCAGGTAAACTCAAGCCTTTATCTTCAAGTTGTTTTGCAATATCAATAAGTGCGATGGTTTGCTCTGGGGCATCAGCCTTGGGCGCAACATACACATCACCTTGATCATTAATACCAAAAAAACCTTGGCTCCAATGACGAACATTGTAACTCGTGCGAGCTTGTTCTAGTGATGTTGTCTCTTTCATTTATCTTTCTCTTTTATTTGATGAATGCCTTGCGGCTGTTGCGCGCATTAAAGGAAAAATAGCTTATCAAGTCCAACAAGTATTTTTGCTCGTAACGAGTGAGTTTTAGTGTCGATAACAACGCCCCTTTTAGTTGTTGGGCACTGGCGTATTTAGTATAAAAAATAGAAGGCTTAAAAGGGAATATATATAAAAAAGTTAGCCGAAAACGTGACTCTCAATGATAAAATTGGCGCTGACCAAGGCCATTTACGACTTATATCCGTGTATAAGCCGTAGTTGTGTAGGAGATAAAATCGATGAAGTACGCAAAAACTAAAACACAAAGCGTAGCCAGTTTCTAGTCACTAATTAGCCTTATTGACTGAGCCCTAACTCCATAAACAAGCTATGTGGATTATCGGTATAATTACCAAAACTTGCACAGCGTTGAAAACCTAAATTTTCATACAGACTAATCGATTCAGCCTGTTTCGGGCCTGTTTCTAACCGGATCAAAGGGATCTCTTCTTCGCCAGCATGATGCAATAAAATTTGCATTATACGCCGAGACAAGCCTTTACCACGATGACTTGGTTTGACATACAGACGGCGAATTTCACCATAAGGTACTGTGTCAAACTGTCTGACAATCGCACCACATGCAACAATACCCTCCTCGCTTTTTAAGCCAATGGCGTAAACATTAGCTTGACCAAGCTCACTCACCGACAGCGATTGTGCCGTGGCTACTGGGTACAGAGAATTTATAAGCCTATCGATATCAGAAAAAACATTAATCACATCCGGATCATCAGGGGTTAAGTCGACTAACTGCATAAAAGCTCTAATTATATTTATTGTTTGATAACAAACTATACCGAATTGTTGCAAATGAACAACCCAGAACTTTGGATTTTTCATTTATTTGCTATCTTATTAGTCACAACTTTGTCGTATGTCAAAATAACAACACTTAGCTATTTTCTAAAAAGTAGCAAGCACGTCAAAATAATAGTTTGCTGTGGTGTTAAACGTTAGCACCTTTTATAAAGTACGGGTTAAAAAATAGATTAACGACTAAAGTTTTAACGCCCTGCGTCGATAAATAACTAAGTTAACGTTAAAGGAATAACAATGAAACTCCCCAATCTTGGTCAAGCGCAGCAAATAGCTTTGCAAACGGTGTCGGCTAATCGCGCCACGGAGTTTAAAGCCGCCGCATCTCTTGTCGAACCACACGATCACCTTTCAACACTCGAAGACGCAGCAAGTACACCCCTTGATAATCCATTTAAAGGCCGCCAACTTAATCAAGATTACACCCCCTCTTCTTACATTGGTATGAACCGTTATAGAGTCACCTCCAGCACCACCATTAACATAGGTGAACCGATTAAAGAGCCGACCTATCGCTATGGTGACTTTACAGATCCCGATGATATAAATGCTTTTTTAGATCAAGTAGACCGGCTTGAAGGCGAACATAAATTTATGTTCCAACACCTAAAACCAACACAAGAACTACTTGATTTGGTGCAAAAAATGAGTGATGAAGAGCTTGCTGTATTTAGTCAATTTGTTGTTACAACATCTAGTTATCACTTTGGCACAGAAAACAACAACAGCAGTGCACAGTTAATTTCATCTTTAAGCAAACTGTCAGATGATGCCTTGAGCAGTACTCTTGCAACAATGGATAAATTATTACAACAAGGGAATGATTATAAGAAGCCGATGTCACCATTAGGTGAAAATGAGCATGGTAATGAAAGAGTCGAAATGATCAGTATGCCTGAAGCCATAAACTGGTTTAAATCAAACTATAAGGCTAACAGTGCAAAATATGAATTGGCAAATGATTACACCAATTTATTAATAGAAAAAAACCTCAGCGAAGATCAACTTATGCAGTTAAATGACCACTTATCTGACAGTACGCTTACACAAAGCAGTGGTATCATCGACATGATGAGCTTAGTTAAAAACCACCAAACGGATGATGTATTGGCAATGCTCAATGAAGTTGATAAAGACCAAGAACCTAACTTATTTAGTTACCTTGCACAGCAAACTAATTATCAAGCCAATAAGCAGTATTACCAAATGGATAATGGTAAGTTTGTTGCACAGCAAGATAATATTAGCTCTGACTCTAATAGACGTGAGCTTTATAACAATATCCTAAACGCCTATAACGACATTGGCATGGGCTGGATAAACGATGCGCTAGAGCAATTCACAGGGAGTCCCGCACAGATCCAAAACGAATTATGGCAAACACTACTTGATGATAAAGAAAAAATGCCCGAGCAGTTTACTCGCTCAGATTCAGTTGAGGCATGGGCAATAAATAATATTGCTCGGATAGAAGGCGCATTCCACGTAACACAAATGAATAAAATTTATGATTATAATAGCGAGCGACTAGTTCCTGAATTAATCGGTGATCTTACCTTTTACAGCAGTGGCAACATTCGTAGTTCAGTAGATAGTGAAGAGCCACAATCAGCTGAAAATCAACCGTAATTAAAGAACGTACAGTGCTCTGCTCCGGCTAAGTTGGCATTCACCTTATTAGGGTGTTTATACTCACGCCAGTTTGCCACATTACGGCCAACATTTAATTTCGCAAAGTCAGTATCGCCATCTGGCGACATTCCCAAAAACTGTTTTAGCTTCAACAGGCCGCCAGGTTCGCTCACATCTAGCGATAAGAAATCATCACGATCTTTAAAATACTTAAATACCGCCTGCTGATGTTTAGTATAACAAGCAGCCAAATCGCGCTCACTCAACGGGTAAATAGAGGGAAACGTTTGATGAAAGCTGCGCTTTAGAACCGGGCTAAAGTGCCCTGTTTTAAGATCAAGATGTGGCGCCATTTTTTCAAGCAGCATCGTGATGGATGGCAACCATGCTTTTAGGTCTCGGTTTAAATAAATAAACTTAGCACCAGGAAATAACCCGTCTAAATGCATATAGTCACTAAAACACGGTGCGTCAGATATAGCATCAGCTATTTCAAACGCTTTTTTAGTAAACGCGGTATGCGCAACCAACAAGCCCATTTCTAACAACGCAACACTGATGCTCGTGGTGCCGGTTCGAGGCAGACCGATAATAAATATCTTAGACATCTAACGTCACTCATTTTTAAAAGGCTGCTAGTATATACCTAAATGACAGCATCACCCACAGAGCAACAACATAGTTAAGCGGTAGTTTAACCGCAAGCTCCCTTATTTATTATCCATATTACTACGGTGCCCATAACTCAATACTCGAGTAATTTCTAATTTGTCGCCTAAGTCATGCCAAAGCATCACAAAATCAGCTTTACCGTCACATTTATTGCCGCCATTTTGACAGAATATGTGAGTTCCTTTGGTCATCACACCAAAATCTTTAATGGTAAACACTTCAAACGTGCCGCTGACCAACTCCCGCGTATACTTGCCACATGCATATTGTTTAGTATTAGCTATCATGGAATTGCGATCCCAGGTAACTCCACCGTTATCATGATAAAACTCAACACCTTCTGCGAAGTAGCTAGCGTGCTTAGCAAGTTGTACTGGGTTATTACAATGATTAAAAGAATCAAAAAGTGCTGTATCTAAACGCATCATTTTACTTTGCAAATCAGTAACATCAGCCTGACTTACCAGCGGCATTAGTAACAATGCAAACAGATATAACTTTTTCATAGTCATTTAAAGCTTCCTGCGTAATAAACGAGCCGATAACATCTCTCGTTTAATTTATTATTGTTGATATATAAACCATATCCCAGTGTTTGTTGCGATTCAATCAGTAACTCCGATTTTTCTATCAATATAAAGATAATGCTTTTTAGACCATACACTCTATTGCTCATTAGATATTAAACACTTTGTTACGCAAAAATACTGTTCAAAATATCTGAGCAATTTATACTGAGGGCAATGTCGATATGATCAGAGGTTTTAGCGTGCAGTTTACACAAGGTATGGAATATTTTTTTTCGGGCTTCAAATTAATTACCCAAAAAGGCTTGAAGCGATTTGTATTTATTCCTTTATTAATCAATATCGTGCTTTTTGGTAGCTCATTATTCTTTTTATATGGCTGGCTTACCGATGGGTTTGCTTATTTAAATGATCTATTACCAACGTGGTTAAGTTGGCTGGAGTGGCTGATGTGGCCTATTGCAGTATTAGTGATTTTATTTAGCTACAGTATGCTGTTTTCGGTGATCACTAATTTCATCGCCGCGCCCTTTAACGGCTTACTCAGTGAAAAAGTAGAGCTGTATTTAACAGGTCAAAAAATTAATGATGATGGCTTAGCGGAGATAGTGAAAGATGTGCCACGAATGCTTGGCCGTGAGTGGACTAAGTTGTGCTATTACCTACCACGTGCCATTGGCTTTTTTATCTTACTGTGGATATTACCTGTTATCGGCCAAGTGTTATGGGTGATGTTTACCTGTTGGATGTATGCCGTGCAATACAAAGATTATCCGTTTGATAATCACAAAATTTGCTTTAAAGAAATGAAAGAAGACTTAAAACAAAAACAAACTCTCTCGTATGGATTCGGCTTAGCCGTATTGTTGCTTACAGCCATTCCTATCGTGAATTTAATTGTTATGCCAGTCGCTGTGTGCGGCGCAACTCGCTTGTGGGTTGATCAATACCGCCCTAAGTATCGCGAATAAAACGCTCAGAGGGGACGACAATATAAGCCATTATTAAGTCCCCTATTTGCAGCACTATTTACACTAAAACTTGCCGTGTATTAGCGATGAAATGATGCACTTCGCGCTCAATTTTAGGATCAACTGGCTGCTCTGGAGCGCGATCATTTGGGCATGGCATCCTTGGAGTTGTGCCAAACAAACGACAAATTAATGGCCGTTCATCATATACAGTGCATCCCTTTGGACCTAAGTGTACACAATTAAATTCATTTAATGCCGCTTCGTGCTCTGCATCGCTTTTTACCGGTAATCGAGACATTTCTTCAGATGATGTTGTCACTGGACCGCAACAATCATGACAACCTTCAACACATTCAAACGATGGAATGTTAGCGCGTAATCGCAAGATTACTTTTTGGTTTTTGTACATTTATATTTACCTTTTATAATGCAGTGCACTCATGCCGCAACTTAACTAATTCTCCATAACCCCTATATTACGCGTTATATGCTGTAACTTGCAATGCTATGTTAGTGCAGACTTACGCCATAACGTAAAAGCACAGCTAATGCTGTGCTTTTATATATCTAAACTTTGCAAGCTTATTAACTATATAGACTTTGTGGCACTTTAGTGACGTTCAAATGAACAGTTACTTCTTCCCTATCGTGATAAAGATGCTTAGCTTGTAATTCATAGCTTATACCGTATTTATTAAGCTCTTCTTTGATCATCGTTAAGCACTCATACACACTGTCAAAGCGCTTTTTCATTGGCAGCTTTAAGTTAAAGATAAGTTCTTTCGCGTATGCGTTGACCGCCCAATCAATCATAAGACTGGTTACTTTGGTTGGTTTTTCTACCATATCGCATACTAACCAAGTAATATTTCTTTTCTCAGGGCGGTATTTAAAACCATCAACACGGAAGTGCTTAACTTGACCTGTTTGCATTAAATCATCATTCATTGGGCCGTTATCAATGGCACTAACAAACATACCGCGACGCACTAGTTGATACGTCCAACCACCTGGGCAGGCACCTAAGTCAACACTGCGCATACCGGCTTGAACCCGCGCTTCACGATCTTTTTCCGCAATAAACACATTAAACGCTTCATCCAGTTTTAAGGTCGAGCGACTCGGTGCATCACTTGGCATTCTTAGTCGTAATATTCCCATAAAAAATGGGGAATTATTATAACTATATGAATGACCGACAAACGCGGTGTTATTAGTTAAAAACATGATGTGCATTACGGGGCGATTGGCTTTAGGTTCGCGTAACACGGTGTTTTGTTTCTCTAAAGCCTTTTTAAGTGGGGTAGAGATTTTTTTGCAGAAAGTTAACAACTCTTTGCCTTCATTGGTATCGGGTGTTTCTACCCGTAGCTCTGAGCAAAGTGGAAAATCGACCGCTGCTTTTACTATTTCGCCAACACGGTCTTCGACGGGCATGTTTTCAAGTAAAGTGCCGGCAAACCACTGACGGGCAAATACCATATTTTTGAAATCAACCTTTTTGATGATTTCATCACTATGCTGCGCTTCAAAACATTCGTAAATAACATAGCCGGTATTTGGCTTTGCTTTTACATACCCAGCAAAACCTTGCTCTGCGGCATGAAATGTTATTTCTGCAGCGGCATCATTTTCAAAACCACTACGGCAGTAAATCACTACACTTGACATAAAAACCCTTTAATTGCTCTTTTGAGCGATATTCTCTATTAAAATTTAAACCGTGCTACTTGCACTAATAAAATAGTCCAACCAATAATAAAACATAAACCACCAACGGGTGTGATGGGGCCAAGCCACTTATAACCTGTGATTGCTAATAAATATAAACTGCCACTAAACAACAAAATACCAGCAATAATAAACCAACCAGCCGATGTGAGATTAATTCCCCATTTTATTAAAATGGCAATCGCAATTAACGCAAGGCCATGCACCATCTGATACTCTGCCGCAGTTTTAAATACGCCAATAGCATATTCAGAAACACGGCTTTTTAAACCATGAGCCGCAAAGGCGCCCAACACCACTGATAGCATGCAAAATAAACTGCCAGTCATTAAAAATAGTTTAATCATGATTTTTTTCCTGCTAAAGATGCCTTTAAATATGCTGTTTAATAAAACTAGCAGCGTACTCAGCGGCAGTTTGCACATTACCTAACTCTGTAAAGCCACTGCGTTTGCGTGGTATTAAGGAATGATCGCCATCAGCTAGCCACACAAACTCTGGGCGTTTATCCAGTTGTAGCTGTGTTAATTCGTCACGGGTACCAAATGTATCGCGCTCGCCTTGGAGCACCATAAACGGGCATGGTATTTTACCAAAATGATCAATGCGTAATTTATCAGGCTTGCCTGGTGGATGAAATGGATAGCCAAATGCCAATACGCCTGAAATTGGTGGCATTGTTACTCGCTCTTCACTGACAAGCATTGATGCCATCCGCCCGCCCATTGACTTGCCACCAATAAATAACGGTAAGCTTGGCTGTACAAAGGTTAATATATGTGCAAAGTATTGCAGTAATTTAGGCGCACGATCTGGCGGGCAACGCTTATTGTTTTGCTTGGCTATTTGCATATATTCAAAGTCAAATAAGCCAACATCAATACCTTTTTCTGCCAGCAAGCTTGCCATTTTCTGCATAAATTCTGAATCACTAGCGGCTCCAGCACCATGGGCAAAAATAAATTGTGCCAAAGCGGGTTGTTGGTCACTTTTAATCCATTCGATAGTCATATTAATACTCTTGCTCTTGTTCGACTAAACTCAGCATCCACTGCTTAAACGATACTATTTTTCCTAATTCAGATTGCGTTTCACGACTTACTAAATAGTACGCATTTTTACTTTCTAAACTGTGGTTAAACGGAATAACTAAACGTCCTGCATCAATATCAGGTTTAGCAAGCACACTGTTACCAATAGCAACCCCTTGACCATGCACAGCTGCTTGCAGCACCATTGATGAGTGACTGAATATTGGTCCTTGGTTTACTTGCACATTACGTACACCGGCGGTTTTCATCCACGTTTTCCAGTTCTTACGGGTGGTATCGTGTAATAAAGTATGGTTTGCCAAATCACTTGGCTGATCCAGCGGCTTTGGCCCTGTTAATAGCATAGGACTACACAAAGGCACTAAGTATTCGGTATGCAGTTTATGCGTTTGCACGCCACTCCAATGACCACGGCCATAATAAATAGCCACATCAACATCATCGGTGAGTGAGTTTTCGTCTTGATCTTGGGCTTTTATTCGTACATCTATCTCAGGGTGCAGTTCGTTAAATAAGCTCAAGCGTGGCACTAACCATTGAATAGCAAAGCTGGGCGTTAAACTCACGGTTAATGAACCTTTTGCACCACGGGCTAATAGCTTTTCGGTAGCATCAATTAGCTGAGTAAATATTTCTTTAATATCTAAAAAGTAACCTTGGCCTTCTTCGGTGAGTAATAAAGAACGGTTTTTTCGCAAAAATAGTTTTAAGCCAAGATGCTCTTCTAAAGTTTTTATTTGATGACTTACCGCCGCCTGTGTGACGTATAACTCTTCAGCCGCTTTAGTAAAACTCAAATGGCGAGCAGCAGCTTCAAATGCTTTTAATGCGTTTAGTGGCGGAACACGTCGAGACATAGTGATCAAACTTAGAATTAGTTTTTCTTATGGATAAGATTATATACACATGCCAAGGAAGTGTATATTCAAGACATAAAAAAAGCGACTTTCGTCGCTTTTCTTATCACGCTTTGCGATTACAAGTCGCTGGCGCTGGTATCCAATGGGCCAAAGCTTTTAACTAAATCATCCACGGCTTTCATTTGACTTAAATAGCCTTCCAACTTACTTAATGCAAGTGCACATGGGCCATCACATTTAGCTTCATTAGGATTAGGATGCGCTTCAATAAATAAACCCGCTAACCCTAATGCCATGCCGCTGCGAGCAAGTTCTGCCGCTTGTGCACGACGACCATCGGCAGAATCACTGCGCCCACCTGGACGTTGTAAAGCATGAGTGGCATCAAAAATAACCGGAGCCATTGGTTTCATGTCATCCATACCCAGCATATCAACGACTAAGTTGTTATAACCAAAGCTTGAGCCACGCTCGCACAATACAACATTGTTATTACCCGCTTCATTAAATTTAGTAATGATGTGGCGCATTTCGTGCGGGGCTAAAAATTGTGGCTTTTTAACATTAATAATTGCGTCCGTTTTCGCCATTGCGACCACTAAATCTGTTTGGCGCGCCAAAAATGCTGGTAATTGGATCACATCAACCACTTCTGCCACAGGCGCTGCTTGATGCGGCTCATGGACGTCAGTGATCAAAGGAACATTAAACGTTTTTTTGATTTCTTCAAAAATCCTTAAGCCTTCTTCCATGCCTGGACCACGGTATGAATTAATTGATGAACGGTTTGCTTTATCGAATGACGCTTTAAACACATAAGGAATATTAAGCTTTGTGGTCACTTCTACATAATGCTCAGCGATACGCATTGCTAAATCACGAGACTCAAGTACATTCATGCCACCGAACAATACAAACGGTTTTTCGTTTGCCAGTTCAATATCATTAATTTTAATTAAATGGTTGTTCATTTTTATTCCTTAAGGTGCAACTGCTTGCATCATTAAACCACAAATATATGCCATATACGTGCCTACGCCATAGCCCAGAACGGCTAATAATACCCCAACTGGCGCAAGCGATGGATGAAATGCCGAAGCAACCACTGGTGCCGATGCCGCACCGCCCACATTCGCTTGTGAGCCAACGGCCATATAAAATAGCGGCGCTTTAATTATTTTTGCCACAATTAACATTAAACTGGCGTGGGTAAGCATCCAAATTAAGCCAATGACGAAATACATAGGCGATTCAAATATAGCCGTAATATTCATATGAAGGCCAATTGATGCCACTAAAATATATAAAAAGCTGGAGGCTACTTTAGATGCGCCAAAGGCTTCAATATGACGTACTTTAGTAAACGACAATGCAATACCTATGGTCGTCGAAATAACAATTAACCAAAAGAACTTGCTGTTTAAGCTATATTCTTGTGCCCATGGAAAGTTAGCGCCAAAGTAAGGTCCTAAAAAGTCTGCACAAAAATGCGCAAGACCGGTAATACCAAATGCAATTGCAATGATCAGCATATAATCATTGAGTGTTGGCAGACGTGCGTGCTCGGCTTGGTATTTTTCAACGCGATTTTTTAACTCTTCAATCGCGCTAGTATCCGCGCCTGTTTTCGCATCAATGGCTTTATGGTTGGCAGCCATTAACAGTAATACTGCCATCCATAAATTAGCGACAATCACATCTACCGTAACCATTGCTGAGAATATATCTCCGCCAACTTCAAACATTTCTTTCATCGATGCTTGGTTTGCACCACCACCAATCCAGCTTCCAGCAATCGTGGTCATGCCACGCCATACTGCATCGGGGCCATGACCACCGACTGCTTCTGGATACACTGCGCTCATGATCAAAATGGCCAACGGGCCGCCGATCACAATACCCGCAGTACCGGTTAAAAACATAATTAATGCTTTCGGACCAAGATTAATAATGGCACGTAAATCAATACTAATGGTCAGTAAAATTAAGCACGCCGGAAGCAAGTAACGTGATGCTACAAAGTACACATTAGATGAATGACCATCAACAATGCCAAAAGTATTCAATAGTGAAGGTAAAAAATAGCACAGTAATAATGCTGGGACATATTTGTAAAACTTTTTCAGTGCGCTATTTTGACTGTTCGATGTTTTAAAAATAAAGCCTAATATTACTGCTAATAAACCAAAGACAACCGCGTCATTGGTGATCAGGGCAGTATGGGCGTCAGCCATGTAAATTCCTTAAAAGTTAATGGTGAGTTTTGTGATTATCTTCAAGTTCTTCAAGTTGATGCTGAATAATATCAATTGCAGGATCATCTGGACACTCATCGATAAAAAATTGTAAGTCGTCACGTGCCATTTTCGGACAATCAAGCTGGTTAAGTAAATAGCCTCTGTCGCGTCTTTCGTACGGGTCATCGCCTATTAGCTCCATCAGCATCTCAACACAGCTCAAAGCATGACCAAATTTATTACTGCTAATAAAGGCCCACTTTTGTTGTGCTAGATAAAGCTTATACACTTCTTCGTCAAAAATGAGCTCAAGCGGCTCTTGCTCATCACCATTTTCTTCACTGGCGTTTTCAGGAATAATATACCAACTTTGTTGACCTGAACTCGGCTCAAGTAAATAACCTTCCTCATCGCTAATAGCAACATGGACATTTATTTCACTATTATTAATCGTTACATTTGCATCAAAACCTGCATGGTTCAGCAAATGGCATAATAAAATACCCAGTGTTGTTTCAGAACCACTGCGCATACTCAGCATATAGCTAAAGCTATTTAAGGTGTATTCTGGGACTTTTAAACTGGATACGCTAAATAACCACTGAGTAAAAAACATATCAACTAGCGCATCAAACCGTTCGTGAATATCAGGGTATTGTTGGCATAGTTCGGTGACTTGATTTTCAAAGTCGCTCAGTGTGGCAAAGCTATCACTTAAATCAGCTTGAGGATCCCACTTCGCTTCAGCGCTTATACAACGATACAACGCTTGGGGAACGAATGTGTCAAAAGCCTCATCTTGATAGGATTCATTTTGATCTTCAAACCAAGGGGTGGTCATTAATACGGCAACATCTTTAATAGAAAATGAATGACTAGTTTACCTATTTTTTTACACAGATACCAACGTAGCACGTTAGATTAACGTTCAAAGACTGTTTAGTGCAGCCTTTGAACACCTTTAGTTACAAAATAAACGCTGTTTTGGCAACCGCTAGCTTACCAATGAAGGCAATGACCACAGTCGTAACAACTAAAAACATAATTTTTATACTGGTTTTTTGCTGTTTACTGGCAATAATACCCAGTGCAATATACGCCACTACAAGAATAATCTTTTCAAGCAGCCAGGTTTGTTCTAGTGGATTAATTTTTGCAATAGCCATCAGCGCGAAGGCTGAAATAAGTAAAAACGTATCGGTTGCGTGACTACCAATAAATACCAATTTATTTTTAGCGATTGCACCACTGCCGAGGCGAGAAAATGAACGTAGATAAAATAGAACAATGCTTAAAACTGCAATTGCCATGTGTGTGTGTTTGACTGCTAAATAATCCATATGCCCCTAACTACTCATTAATGTTAAAAAAGAAATTGTACCAATGTTGTTAAACATGCCTATTCTAATGCGTTAAATAACTCACCAGTTCAATGCACTGGGTATTATTTTTTAATCTGGAAAACGCATTAAAATTTCTTCAAGCTCCGCTAGGTTGTCGTTAAATGCATCGACCAGTTTAGGCTCAAAGTGTTTGCCTTTTTGCTGATTGATTTCATTAACGACATCATCAAGCGTCCACGCTTCTTTGTAACAGCGTTTATGGCGCAGCGCATCATACACATCGGCAATCGCCACTATACGGCCAAAAATATGAATGTCTTCTCCTTGGATCCCTTGTGGGTAACCTGAACCATCCCATTTTTCATGGTGATCACGTGCAATTTGAGCACCTGCATTAACGATTTCACGACGAGAATCTTGTAAGATGAGGTAACCTTTTTGAGTGTGCGTTTTCATGATGTCCCACTCTTCGGAGGTCAATTTACCCGGCTTATTTAAAATAGCATCAGGAATACCCACTTTTCCAACATCATGAAGTGGCGACGCTAAACGAACTAAGTCAGCCTCACGTTTCGATAAACCATACGCCAGTGCTAAAGTATGACATATATGCGAAACCCGCTTAACATGATTGCCCGTTTCGGTTGAACGCTGCTCCAGAGCTTCGCTTAAACGAAGCACTAATTCTTGCTGAGTTGCTTCGACCTCGGATTGTAATTGCACATTCTCATACGCTAACTGTACATTTTGCGAAAATATTTCAATCAAATGGCGCTGTGTATCCGATAAGTCGTGTGGAATACCGGATATAAAAAGCATTGAATTATGATTATGTTCGCTACAACAGTATGCAAACAAATAATTGTCTTTATAAACAATGTTTTTATCTCTAAATGCTTGTTTACATGCTGATAGCTGCTCGGTATTTAATACCTCTTCAATTGCTTTACCTTCGCTGCGTTCAAAATCGCCTCGCCCAGAAAATACCACTAATTTATGCTGATTATCTTGTGGGTTACCTGCCACTAAACTGGTGGCGTACATTGCTTGATCAACAGTGCCGAGCAACGATGTTAATTGTTGCATCACCCCTTCAATAAAATGATCAAGTGAGTGCGCTGAAAAAATATCTCGAGATGCTTTAATGATTTTTTCAAGCCCTTGACGAGATTGTTCAATCGATAAAATATCGCGATAAGAACGTAAGCTCGACATCACTACAGTAAATAGTTTTTGTGCGGTAAGTTCAGTTTTTGATTTGTAGTCATTGATATCATAATTAACAATAACTTGGCGCTCTGGCGCTTGGCCGGGTTGACCAGTACGAAGGATAATACGGATATGATTATTTTTAGCGACTTCACGAATATATTGCGCGACTTTTAAGCCTGCATCGTCGGTTTCCATCACTACATCGAGCAGTACGATTGCAGCATCGGGATTATTATCTATTTGTACTTTAGCCTCAGCCCCTGAGTATGCACTAATAAACTCTAAACGCTTGTCTTGAAACTCAAAATCACTTAATGCCAATTTCGTGACAGCATGAACCTCAGGCTCATCATCAACAATGATGACTTTCCATGTCCCCTTAACTACTTCACTTTCTACTTCTTGTGGTTCATCCGAAAACAAAAAATCATCCATCATACTGAGTCCTCAAAGGCGTTTATTTTGCTCTCGCACTGTAATTTTTATAATTATCCCGGCCACTGTGCGAGCGTTACACGATCGTTATTTGCTAAGTCTTTAACTGTAAGTATATTTGTATACGCCATTTGTGCAAAAAAACTATGCACTTTAGTACTTTGTTGATAACCATGCTCAATGACAAGGTAACCATTTGACGTTAAAAAATTGCGTGCTTGAGTAATAATATACTTTATATCAGCCATACCGTCATCATCGGCAACTAACGCAGAAAGTGGTTCAAAACGTACGTCACCTTGATTTAAGTGAATATCATCATATTCGATATACGGCGGATTACTAACTATTAGATCAAACTGTTGTGCTGTAACTTGGCTAAACCAATCACTTTGCACAAAGTCTACATTAATAAAGCCTAACCGCTGCTTATTTGTATTCGCAAGCGCTACAGCATCAGTAACCCTATCAACCCCTGTGATTTGCCAAAGTGGCATTTCGCTGGCAAGTGCAAGCGCAATTGCACCAGTCCCAGTGCCTAAATCAAGCACTTTAGCGGCCACAGGTAAAGGCAAACTGAGCGTATATTCAACCAGTGTTTCGGTATCTGGGCGAGGGATCAGCGTAGTGGGATTAACCTGCAGTGGCAAACTCCAAAATTCACGCGTGCCCGTTATATGAGCCACTGGCTCACCTGTTAAGCGACGTTGACAATAACTTTCAAATAGCTGTTGTTGTTGCGGTGTTAACTTTTGTTCTGGCCAGCTAAATAAGTAGCTACGTGGTTTTTGTAATACGTCGAGCAATAATACTTGCGCGTCTAATTTGGCACTATCGCTGCTACTTTGCAGCAGCAAAGTAGCACGCGAAACAGCACTTTCAATCGTGTCGGTCACGATTACTCATCACCCATAGCGGCTAGTAAATCAGCCTGATGCTCTTGCATTAGCGGCTCAATCACACAACCTAAGTCGCCGGCAACTACCTCATTTAAACGGTATAAAGTGAGATTGATACGGTGATCTGTAATACGTCCTTGCGGATAGTTATAAGTACGAATACGTTCCGAACGGTCACCGCTACCGACTAAGTTACGACGCTCTGATGCTTCAGCCGCGTGGCGTTTCTCATCTTCCGCTTGTTGTAAACGTGCAGCAAGCACTGACATCGCTTTCGCGCGATTTTTATGCTGTGAACGTTCATCTTGACACTCAACTACTACACCTGTTGGTAAGTGGGTAATACGAATTGCCGAGTCAGTTTTATTAACGTGCTGACCACCGGCACCTGAGGCACGGAACGTATCAACTTTAATATCAGCGGTATTAATTTGAATCGCTTCAGCTTCTGGCACTTCAGCCATTACCGCAACAGTACACGCAGAGGTATGTACTCGTCCTTGCGATTCAGTTTCTGGCACACGTTGTACCCGGTGAGCACCTGATTCAAACTTCAATTGCCCGTACACGCCTTCACCACTAATGTTAGCAATGACTTCTTTGTAACCACCGTGCTCACCTTCATTGGTGCTCACAATCTCTACTTTCCATTTTTTAGTTTCAGCATAACGGGTATACATACGGAATAAATCACCAGCAAAAATGGCCGCTTCATCGCCTCCCGTGCCGGCACGTACTTCTAAAAACACATTATTATTGTCGCGCGGATCTTTTGGTAGCATCAACACTTGTATTTGATCTTCGATAGCAAGGATTTGCGCTTTGGCTTCTTTGTATTCTTCTTGCGCCATCTCACGCATATCAGGATCCGAATCCTTTAGCATTTCTTCTGCTGTAGCAACATCATCTTGTGTTTGCTGATAGCCTAAAAATGCTTTAACAATTTCTTCCAACTCAGAATATTCTTTTGAAAGCGCACGAAAACGATTTTGGTCGCTAATAACTGACGGATCACTTAGCAGCGCTTGTACTTCTTCATAACGCTCTACTAAGGTTTCTAACTTACGATAAACGGACTCTTTCATGTAACTGCTATTCCTGATCAATACCTAACATTTTCTTTAATTGGCTTAACTGAGCAACTTCACCTTTTTTAGCCGCATCTTGAATTGCACGGGTAGGCGCGTGCATTAGGCGGTTGGTTAACTTGTTGGCCAGCTCTAAAATAATTTTTTCTGCGTCTTTACCAGTGTTTAATTGGCTTATTGCCTTATCAACCAGCTCAGACTTAATATCGTGTACATCTTGGCGATAAGAGCGGATCAGATCGACAGAGTCGAGTGAACGCATCCACATCACAAATTCCGCACAGCGCTGGGTAATAATCACTTGCGCTTCATCGGCGGCTTGTTCTCTTGAAGCGATATTTTCGCTTACTATTGCCTGTAAGTCATCAACCGAATACAAATAGGCCGCATCTAATTCACCAACTTGGCTTTCAATATCGCGCGGTACTGCAATATCAATAAATAACATTGGCTTATTACGACGTTGTTTTAGCGCTTGTTCAACTACCCCTTTACCAATAATTGGCAAAGTACTTGCTGTCGAACTGATCACTATATCCGCCTGATGTAAGCGTTCAGGTAACTGCGCTAACGCAATAACGTCGGCATTAACATCTTCTGCCAGTAGGCGTGCACGCTCTATGGTGCGATTCGCCACGGTGATCTGTTGTGGTTCATTTTGATATAGATGTTTCGCTACCAGCTCAATTGTTTCCCCGGCACCAATTAATAGCACTTTGGTTTTATCTAACTTGCCATATATATGTTTAGCTAAATTAACCGCAGCATAAGCAACAGACACCGCACTGGCGCCTATATCGGTTTCCGTTCTTACTTGTTTTGCTACCGAAAAGGTTTTTTGAAATAACCGGTCAAATACCACACTCACCGAATTGTGATTTTTGGCGCTATTATAAGCTTGCTTTATTTGACCAAGAATTTGCGGTTCACCTAGCACCAAAGAATCTAGGCCACATGACACACGCATTAAATGATTGATAGCATCATTATCTTGATGACAATATACATTACTGCTCAGTTCGTATTCATCCAAACCGTGGAAACTAGCTAACCATTGCAACAGTATTTGGGAATTTTGCTGAGCGAGGCTACAATAGATTTCTGTTCGGTTACATGTGGACACAATAACCGCTTCATTAAACTGATCGTGATCGCTCAGTTGCTGTAATGCTTCTGACAATTGCTCAGGCGAAAAGGCAACCTTTTCGCGTAATTCTACAGATGCGGTTTTATGATTAATACCAAGTGCTACTATGGTCATATGTGCCAAATATTGCTAAGCCGTGCTCGAAAGACGATAATTTTACCAAAAATCAGCGGAATATGGAAAGTAAGGAACGACATTTGATTCGACTATATTTGATTTTACTCATATTTTTTTTATTTTTAAGTGGTTGTGCGCAGCAAATTAGCCCTCAAACAGCTCTTTATGACGATTGGAAGTCGCAATTATCACAACAAACCAATTGGCAAGTTGAAGGAAAACTGGCTTTTATTAGTCCAGATGAACGCCAATCAGCAAACTTAAATTGGCAACAACAAGAACAGTTAAACCAACTTATTTTAACGAGTTTTATCGGTACCCGTGTTTTAGCATTAACACAAAATACTAACGGCGCTGAACTTGAATACGATGATCACATTTACCATGACATTAATGCATCGCGCCTGCTTGCTAGGCTCACTGGTTTTAATATACCGATGGACAGCGCCGATAATTGGTTAAAAGGCACTGTTGACGATCCAAGTTTGCAAGTTGATGAACTAGGCCGAGCAAAAAATGTAACTTGGCACGCACCCGATGGCGATCAATGGCAAATAAGCTATGCTGATTACCAACAATACGCCGGATTTTGGTTACCTAAAAAGCTCACGTTAAAACACCAAGATATTAAAATAAAAATTCAACTTTACGAGTGGCACTTTAACTAACATGACTACGCACACTATGACTTCATTTTCGTTATTGGCTCCTGCCAAACTCAATTTATTTTTACACATTAATGGCCGTCGTGAAGATGGCTATCATGAACTGGAAACCTTATTTACTTTTTTAAATTATGGCGATCAACTCACATTTACTTTGACTGAAACAACTGAAATTGAAGTCACTGGTGACACCACCGATATCCCCCTAAAAGATAATTTGATCTATAAAGCGGCCGTTTTATTACAAAAACACACAAATTCCCTTTTTGGCGCAAAAATAAATTTAACTAAAATATTACCAATGGGAGGCGGCGTTGGTGGTGGTTCTTCAGATGCGGCCAGCACACTTTTAGCGCTTAATAAATTATGGCAATGCCAGTTATCACTATCTGAATTAGCAGCGCTTGGCGTGCAGTTAGGCGCAGATGTGCCGGTGTTCATTAACGGCAAAAGCGCCCTAGCTCAAGGCATTGGCGAGAAGTTAGTGAATGTAGAGCTGCCGTCAAAATGGTATTGTGTAGTGCATCCAAGTGAACATGTCAGCACCGCGAAAATTTTTACTCACCCAGATTTAAAACGCAATACACCGAAGCTAAAAGGCCACTGGCAACAACAAACATTAGCCAACGATTGCGAGCCTTTAGTTAAAAAGCTCTGCCCTGAGGTTGAAAAGACCCTCCAGTGGTTGCTAAAATACGCTCCGTCGAAGATGACTGGCACAGGTTCATGCTGTTTTGTTGAATTTGCCACGCAAAAAGAAGCGCAACATGTTCTTGAAAATCTCCCCCATAACTGGGACGGTTTTATTGCCAGCAGCGTTAATATCTCTCCTGCTCATACGCAGTTGGACGCTATACATTGAAGCAATGAAGTAATGTACAAGTAAATAAAGTTTAAGTTAATAAGCTATACTTTTTTTATCGCTTATTAGTCCAAAAATTCAGTGCCTGAGGAACCCTACCGTGCCTGACATGAAGCTCTTCGCTGGTAACGCAACACCTGAGTTAGCTCAAAAAGTTGCAAAACGTTTATATATTGAAGTTGGCGATGCTGTTGTTGGCCGTTTTAGCGACGGTGAGATCAGTGTTCAAATTAATGAAAATGTTCGTGGCTCGGATGTTTTTATTGTGCAATCAACCTGTGCCCCTACTAACGATAACTTGATGGAGCTTATTGTAATGGTTGATGCCTTACGTCGTGCATCTGCAGGTCGTATAACAGCCGTCATTCCTTATTTTGGTTATGCACGTCAAGATCGCCGCGTGCGCTCTGCTCGCGTACCAATCACAGCAAAAGTTGTTGCTGATTTCTTATCAAGTGTAGGTGTTGACCGAGTTCTAACGGTTGATTTACACGCTGAGCAAATCCAAGGCTTCTTTGATGTACCAGTTGATAATGTGTTCGGTAGCCCAGTGCTACTTGAAGATATGAAAGAGCGTCAATTTGATGATGTTGTTGTTGTATCACCTGATATCGGCGGTGTAGTTCGTGCCCGTGCTATTGCTAAGTTATTAAACGATACCGATCTTGCCATTATTGATAAGCGTCGCCCACAAGCGAATGTTTCTCAAGTAATGCACATTATTGGTGACGTTGAAGGCCGTGACTGTATCATCGTTGATGATATGATCGATACTGGCGGTACCTTATGTAAAGCAGCTGAAGCACTTAAAGAACACGGTGCTAAGCGAGTATTCGCTTACGCTACTCACCCTGTACTTTCTGGCCAAGCATTAGAAAACATTCGTAACTCAGTAATTGATGAAGTGATTGTAACTGACTCAATTCCACTGTCTGCTGAATTAAAAGCAATTGATAAAATTAAAGTGTTAACACTTGCAGACATGCTAGCTGAAACAATTCGCCGTATCAGCAATGAAGAATCTATTTCAGCGATGTTCGAACACTAAACTTGGTTTAGTTAAAATATCCTGATGTAATAAAGCGCCTCATTGGCGCTTTTTTTATGTATCGTGTTTCTTTTAATTAGTCGCGGTGGTATGATAGCGCGCCTTTTGGCTAGGGACCTTGGTCGCAAAGGCCCTACACTATTTAATTATTGGAGACATCATGTCTAACGAAACATATACATTTAATGCAGAATTACGCACAGCTACGGGTACAGGTGCGAGCCGCCGCCTACGTCGTGAAGATAAAATCCCTGCGATCCTTTACGGTGCTGACAAAGAAGCTGCATCACTTACTTTTGAACACAAAGATATTATCAAAGCACAAGAAAGTGAAGGTTTTTACACTCACATCCTTACTCTTGATATCGCTGGTGAAAAAGTTGAAGCTATCCTTAAAGATATCCAACGTCACCCGTTCAAGCCTAAAATCACTCACCTTGATTTTCAACGTGTAGATGCTACTCACAAACTTAACACTAAAGTACCAGTTCACTTCATCGGTGAAGAAGCGGTAACTAAAGCGGGTAACACTGTAGTTCACCAATTAACAGAAATCGAAATCACGTGTCTTCCTAAGTCACTTCCTGAATTCGTAGAAGTTGACGTAGCTGGCCTAGTTGCTGGTGACTCAATACACATCTCTGACGTTAAACTTCCAGCAGGTGTTTCATCTGTTGATTTAGCGAAAGGTGCTGATCACGACCAGTCTATCGTAACTATCAAAGCTAACAAAGCTGCGCCAGTTGAAGACGAAGCTGCAGAATAAATTTTAAGGTTTGCACCTTGAATTCTATTCAAATGCTTGTGGGCCTGGCTAATCCAGGCCCCGAATACGCAAACACACGCCACAATGCAGGTGCTTGGTTCATCGAGCAACTCGCTGCACGCTACAACTGTACGCTAAAACACGATCCTAAGTATCACGGCCTTACCGGCAAAGTGATCATCCAAGGTCAAGAATTCAAATTACTGATCCCTACTACTTATATGAATTTAAGTGGTAAAGCTGTCGGTAGTTTAGCCAACTTTTTCAAAATTCCTGTTGAGAGCATCCTAGTTGCCCATGACGAAATGGATTTAGAACCCGGTGTTGCCAAATTAAAAAAAGGTGGCGGACACGGTGGCCATAATGGCTTAAAAGACATTATTGCAAAGATGGCAAATCAAAAAGATTTCATGCGTTTGCGCGTTGGCATAGGTCATCCAGGACACCGTGAAATGGTGACCGGATGGGTGCTTGGAAAAGCAGCCAAAGAAGACCAAGAGAAAATGGATGCCGCAGTAGATGAAGCAGTTCGTTGTATGGAAATACTTGCAAAAGACGGTGTGTTAAAAGCACAAAACAGACTACATTCGTTTAAGCCATAATTGGTTAAGCGGATCTAAACAAGGTATCTTAACTATGGGTTTCAAATGTGGCATCGTCGGTTTGCCTAATGTTGGTAAATCAACACTTTTCAATGCATTAACCAAAGCGGGTATTGAAGCCGCTAACTTTCCTTTTTGTACCATCGAGCCAAATACGGGCGTGGTACCGGTGCCAGATCCTCGTCTAGACGAACTTGCAAAGATTGTAAAGCCACAACGTATTCTTACAACGAGTATGGAATTTGTGGATATTGCAGGTCTTGTAAAAGGCGCATCGAAAGGGGAAGGTCTTGGTAACCAGTTTTTAGCTAACATTCGTGAAACCGATGCAATTGGCCACGTAGTGCGCTGCTTTGAAGATGACAACATCATTCACGTTGCAGGTACCATTGATCCTGCTGATGATATTGATGTGATCAACACCGAGTTAGTACTTGCTGATATGGATAGCGCTGAAAAAGCCCTTTTCCGTAACGCGAAAAAAGCCAAAGGTGGCGATAAAGACGCAAAAGAACAAAATGCCGTACTTGAAAAAGTAAAAGTACACCTTGATGAAGGCTTAACTTTACGTTCTTTAGCATTAACTAAAGAAGAAAAAGCGGCTATTAGCTCTGTTAACTTCTTAACAATCAAACCAACTATGTATATTGCTAACGTAGCTGAAGATGGTTTTGAAAATAACCCATATCTTGACCGTGTACGCGAAATTGCTGCTGCTGAAGATGCTGTTGTTGTGCCTGTATGTGCCGCGATTGAATCTGAGCTTTCGGAACTAGATGAAGAAGATAAACTTGAGTTTATGGCCGATCTTGGTCTGGATGAGCCAGGTTTGAATCTAGTGATCCGTGGTGGTTATGAGTTACTTCATTTACAAACCTACTTTACTGCAGGTGTAAAAGAAGTACGTGCATGGACAATCCCAGTAGGTGCAACTGCGCCACAAGCTGCAGGTAAAATCCACACTGACTTTGAGCGTGGCTTTATCCGTGCACAGACCATCGCTTTTGATGACTACATCGCCTATAAAGGTGAAAGTGGTGCAAAAGAAGCAGGTAAGATGCGCCAAGAAGGCAAAGAATACATAGTTAAAGATGGCGATGTAATGAACTTCTTGTTCAATGTTTAACACCATCCCAGTGTGACCTATCACCTTTAGTGATTTTTAAAGGCTCGTTTTTACGAGCCTTTTTTATTTTTGCACTATCATTAAATATCAGCTGTTGTGAATAAGTCACAATAAAGCAGTTAAAAAAACACCATTTTTATTAAAATTTAGCCTGTTAGCCTATTTTTCCCGCAAACAAACCAAGATACGTGTTTTTTTGCAAAAAAGGTGTTGACGGATTTGGGTCATATCAGCATAATACGCCCCGCACTCAGCGATGAAGTGCTAACAAAAAAAGATGGCTAAGTAGCTCAGCTGGTTAGAGCACATCACTCATAATGATGGGGTCACAGGTTCAAATCCCGTCTTAGCCACCATTATTTTTTGTTGCTCAATGAAGAGTTTAAAATAACTACCTAGTGTTTTATTACACAACGTATGCGGGAGTGGCGGAATTGGTAGACGCGCTGGATTTAGGTTCCAGTATCTTAGGATGTGAGAGTTCAAGTCTCTCCTTCCGCACCATGTTCTTGATAAGAATTAAAATTATCAATTGTTATTGTTGGGATATCGCCAAGCGGTAAGGCACCAGGTTTTGATCCTGGCATTCCCAGGTTCAAATCCTGGTATCCCAGCCAACAATGGCTAAGTAGCTCAGCTGGTTAGAGCACATCACTCATAATGATGGGGTCACAGGTTCAAATCCCGTCTTAGCCACCATTTCTTTTGAAATGGCTCTGTAGGAGTATAAACTACACTCAATAAAGAGTTTAAAATAACTACCTAGTGTTTTATTACACAAAGTATGCAGGAGTAGCGGAATTAGCAGTTGTCTTGAATTAGGCGCTGGATTTAGGTTCCAATACATTGTTACCTGTATGTTCGATGCGGGAGTGGCGGAATTGGTAGACGCGCTGGATTTAGGTTCCAGTATCTTAGGATGTGAGAGTTCAAGTCTCTCCTTCCGCACCATGTTCTTGATAAGAACTAAAACTATCAATTGATTCTTTGTTGGGATATCGCCAAGCGGTAAGGCACCAGGTTTTGATCCTGGCATTCCCAGGTTCAAATCCTGGTATCCCAGCCAACTTCTTCTACCAAAGAATGTTGCTAAAGAATAACTCTAGCTACGAGTATAAACAGCAAAAACGTATATAATTATACGGATTATGCAGGAGTGGCGGAATTGGCAGTTATCTTGAATTAGACGCTGGTTTTAGGTTCCAATACATTAATACTGTATATGCTCGATGCGGGAGTGGCGGAATTGGTAGACGCGCTGGATTTAGGTTCCAGTATCTTAGGATGTGAGAGTTCAAGTCTCTCCTTCCGCACCATGTTCTTGATAAGAATTAAAACTATCAACTTTTTCTTTGTTGGGATATCGCCAAGCGGTAAGGCACCAGGTTTTGATCCTGGCATTCCCAGGTTCAAATCCTGGTATCCCAGCCAACTTCTTCTACCAAAGAATGTTGTTAAAGAATAACTCTAGCTACGAGTATAAACAGCAAAAACGTATATAATTATACAGAGTATGCGGGAGTGGCGGAATTGGTAGACGCGCTGGATTTAGGTTCCAGTATCTTAGGATGTGAGAGTTCAAGTCTCTCCTTCCGCACCATGTTCTTACCTAGAACTAAAACTAATAAAATTTAAAGTTGGGATATCGCCAAGCGGTAAGGCACCAGGTTTTGATCCTGGCATTCCCAGGTTCAAATCCTGGTATCCCAGCCAATTTTATAAATATCCTTCTCTATCTTTTATCTTTTATCTTTTATCATATACCACTGTGGGGCAGAGCCTAAAAAATTCTTAAAAATTGCATTGAAAACACTCTGTTGCATAGGTGTTCCTTATTATTGTACATTTAAGTATAACTGTTGTTGGTTAAGTTAATTCAGTCTA
>NZ_JACJDT010000042.1:0-41703 GCF_014163675.1 Pseudoalteromonas sp. SR44-5 | reverse complement strand
GTTGGCAAAAAATTAAAGATTTATTTTACCAAACCCCAGATTTACCACCTGAACACCCTGACGACTATAAAACGCTGGACGGTGTTGATCAAAATGACAACGGTATCCGCGACGATTATGAGCGCCATGTGTATGAAAAGTTTGATTCTCCACAGCTCATCACCTTTAGTTTAGGTGCCGCTTCAACATTACAACTGGTTATTGATATAGAGCAGGGCCGTATACCAAATTTAGATACTGAGATCGGTAAGCAGATTATTTTGGATATGATTAACATAAGCTACTGTGTTCGATATTTACAAAATTCACACCCACACTTTAGAGAACCCGAAGTTTTATACTTTAATACGATAGATAGAGCTTACGCGAACCGAAAAAGCCAAAATAAAATTAGTGACTATATTGCTTGGGATGACGACTTTCATTACGGCGCTGATAGAGACTGCAAAATACTTAAGAAGGACATAAAATGAAAGCTACATATATTTTGTTCTTACTTATATTTCCAATTTTTACTTATGGTAATTATCAAGCACTAGATCGGTACTGCTCTAAAAACATTGATAATGTACGCATTTTCTATGTAAATGGTATGCGGACTAATATCAAGCAATACAAAGCTAATTTAAATGAATTAAGTTACTTTCAAGATTCTTATCTACCAGAATTTAAAAAAGGAGCACTTCCTGCGGGAAGTCATAATAAAAGTGAAGCTATATTTATGCAAATATATGAAGTCGCACAGCAAAAGTATAGTGACTTGCCCGTATTTTCACCTGAGTATCGTATAATAACTGCAATAATTGGAGGCACTGTTAGCTCACTATCAGATATAGATATCGCTCAAATTGAGTCTGTTTTACAGGATGTATTTACTGAAGTAAATTACTCTATTATTGACGAGACAGACTATAAAAATGCATTTCAAAGACTTCAATTTCAGATGCATTCTTGCAACCGTATTATTCTTATTGGTCACTCGCAAGGTAACTTTTACACCAATGCTCTTTTTGAGGAAACCATATCTACTTATCAATATAGCGACGGGTATCTTGCTTCCGATTATCCACTGGTTAGCCTAGCCGCAATAGCAACACCAACAAGTTCAATAGGAGGAAGTTTGGGGGAGGAATATAAAGAGATCATTTCACACCTTACACTTGACGAAGACTGGGTCATACGAGCCGTAAGGATTTTATTTGGTAGTTTACCTTCAAACTATTCTGCTGAGTCTTTATTTGACTCAACTGGTCATGGGTTAATTGATGCATACCTAAGAAATAATGCAGTTGCAAATGCAATAAGTGCTAAAATTGAAGCTTCTATTTTAAACCAAACTCCTTTCCCCTTATTTGAACAACACCCTGTAAATTCAGATGCTTTTTCACACATCGGCTATTCAACGATTAATAAAATTCTTGATCTCAAATTTGAATCAGGAAGTGTTTATCGTTACTACAATATACCTATTTTAGTATGGGATGAGTTGTATTACTCAACATCAATGGGGAAGGTTTTTAATGATAATATTCGAGGCCAATACCCTTTTGATAAGTTAGACATTGAAAGTATGACTTATCTAAAAATGACGTCACTTGAACCAGTTGCAAAAGTTGAAAAATAACTAAACATTGGACTAGAAATAAAAAAGGGTGAGCCACGATAGCTCACCCTTTTTAATAATTATGGTTTGGGAATAGAGATTGGATTCCCAATCTATAATTTCATTACCAAACTATAATGACTTTGATCAATAAAATTATTAATCTCTGTATGTCTCTACCGCTGGGCATGAACACACTAGATTACGGTCGCCGTATACGTCATCGATACGCGTTACTGTAGGCCAGAATTTGTTTTTGGCCACTGCTGGTACTGGGAACGCAGCGTAGAAGCGGTCGTATGCTCTGTCCCACTCGTTACCAAGTACGTCGCCTTGTGTATGCGGTGCAAACACTAGCGGGTTGTTTTCGATAGACCATTCGCCAGAGATCACTTTGTCGATTTCGCCTTTGATTGATACCATAGCTTCGATGAAACGGTCGATCTCAACTTTAGACTCAGACTCAGTGGGCTCAATCATCAAGGTGCCCGCTACTGGGAACGACATAGTTGGTGAATGGAAACCGTAATCTTGTAAACGCTTAGCAACATCCATTTCAGTGATGCCCGAAAGCTCTTTAAGTGGGCGTAAGTCAACAATACATTCGTGAGCAACACGGTTGTTGCGACCACGGTATAAAATTGGGAAGTGCTGGCTTAACTCATGAGTTAAGTAGTTAGCACTTACGATTGCCATTTCAGTGGCTTGTTTAAGGCCTTCGCTACCCATCATGGTGATGTAAGCCCATGAGATAGGTAAAA
This sequence comes from Pseudoalteromonas sp. SR44-5, assembly GCF_014163675.1. Classification (NCBI taxonomy): domain Bacteria; kingdom Pseudomonadati; phylum Pseudomonadota; class Gammaproteobacteria; order Alteromonadales; family Pseudoalteromonadaceae; genus Pseudoalteromonas; species Pseudoalteromonas sp. SR44-5. Next base: position 39,339 of record NZ_JACJDT010000042.1, on the reverse strand, counting down.
TAGCTGCTGAGCCGTATGGCGCTGCTGATACTGCTCCGTTGCCGATACTCGTACCAGGTACGTTAATTACGCTGTGGTTAGGCATAAATGGCGCTAGGTGTGATTTAACACCGATTGGGCCAACACCTGGGCCACCGCCGCCATGTGGGATACAGAACGTTTTATGCAAGTTTAAGTGCGATACGTCTGAACCGATAAAGCCTGGGCTTGTTACACCTACTTGTGCATTCATGTTCGCGCCGTCCATGTAAACTTGGCCGCCGTGTTGATGAATGATGTCACAAATTTCACGAATTGTTTCTTCGTATACACCGTGCGTAGACGGGTATGTGATCATGATACACGATAGGTTTTCTGATACTTCTTCTGCTTTCGCTTTAAGATCAGCCATATCTACATTACCGTTTTTGTCACAATCAACAACTACAATTTTCATGCTTGCCATTTGTGCAGAAGCTGGGTTAGTACCGTGCGCTGAACTTGGGATCAAACAAATATTACGGTGTGCATCGCCACGTGACTCGTGGTATTTGCGAATCGCGATTAAGCCTGCGTATTCACCTTGTGCACCAGAGTTTGGCTGTAATGAAACGGCATCGTAACCGGTGATGTTAACTAACCAATCATGTAGTTCGCCCATCATGATTTGGTAACCTTCTGCTTGGTCTAGCGGGCAGAATGGGTGAAGATTAGCAAACTCAGGCCAAGTAATTGGGATCATCTCAGCGGTCGCGTTTAGTTTCATAGTACATGAACCTAACGAGATCATTGAGTGATTAAGTGCTAAATCTTTGTTTTCAAGACGTTTGATATAACGCAGCATTTCAGTTTCGCTGTGATACGAATTGAAGTTAGGGTGCGTTAAGATTTCATCATCGCGTTCAAGGTTTGCAGGGATTGAATCGCTACCGTTTGCTTCGATGTCTGCTGCGATTGCATCAACACTTAAGCCGTGGTCTTCGCCAAGAATGATATCGAACAACTGTGCTACGTCTGCGCGCGTTGTGGTCTCAGACACTGAGATTGAGTATTCGCCATCATGGTTAGTAGCAAAGTTTACGCCGTTTGCTACAGCACGCGCTGTTACATCGTCTTTGTTATCGCTAACAACTGTTAGGGTATCAAACCAGGTGCTGTGCTTAAGGTTTACACCTTTAGCTTTAAGGCCTGCGGCTAAAATATCAGCAAAACGATGAATACGCTGTGCAATTGTTTTTAAGCCTTGTGGGCCATGGTACACCGCATAAAACGCAGCCATGTTAGCGAGTAATACTTGCGCTGTACAAATGTTTGAGTTGGCTTTGTCGCGGCGAATGTGTTGCTCGCGGGTTTGCATTGCCATACGTAGTGCATCGTTACCTAAACGGTCTTTAGACACACCAATGATACGACCTGGTAATGAACGTTTGTATGCATCACGTGTTGCGAAAAATGCAGCGTGTGGACCGCCGTAACCCATTGGTACACCAAAACGCTGGGCAGAACCAAGTACTACGTCTGCGCCAAGTTTACCTGGTGCTTTTAATAGTAATAAGCTCATGATGTCAGCAGCAACACAGGCAATCGCTTTTTTGCTTTGTACGCCAGCGATTAAATCTGTGATATCGACTACTTCACCTGATGTTGACGGGTATTGGAATAACGCACCAAAAATTTCGTGATTTACAGCATCAGCAGCAGGACCTACCACAACTTCAAAACCAAACTGCTCGGCGCGAGTTGTCACTACGTCGATAGTTTGGGTATGTACGTCATCAGCGATGAAGAAGATGTTGGCTTTTTTAGCTTTAGATACACGCTTTGCAAGGCCCATGGCCTCGGCAGCCGCAGTTGATTCATCAAGTAATGATGCACTTGCTAAATCAAGACCGGTAAGGTCTAAGGTCATAGTTTGGAAATTAAGTAATGACTCTAAACGCCCTTGAGCAATCTCTGGTTGGTATGGAGTGTACGCTGTGTACCAGCCTGGGTTCTCAAGTACGTTACGTAATATTACGTGTGGTACGTGAGTTGGGTGGTAGCCTTGACCGATGTAAGATTTGAATACTTTATTTTTGCTTGCTACTGATTTTAAGTAGCTTAGTGTTTCAACTTCAGTGCGGCTTTCACCCACTGTTAGGCCTTGCTCTAAGCGGATGCTTGCAGGTACAGTTTGACCGATCAGCTCTTCAACACTCGATACTCCAAGAGCACTTAGCATATCGCTTACTTGTGCTGGGCTTGGCCCAATATGACGGCGAATAAAATCTTGCGTTTGCTCTAATTGTTCAAGAGATTTGGCGTTTGACATTTGTCCAGATTCCTATGATCCAAAAAATAAATGGTTATTACTAATGGGTAACCAGCAATAACTTAAAAGCTTTTGATTTAATGACTTACAATGTATGGAAAGGTAAGCGGTAAAATCATAAAAGCCCCAATTATGTTAGGTATAATGGGGCTTTTAGTACGGCGATAAACTAATTATTAGTCTTCGTCGATCGAATGCGCATAGCCTTCAGCGTCAAGCAGGTTTTCAAGCTCAGACTCATCAGATGCTTTAATGCGGAATAACCAACCATCGCCGTAAGCGTCGTTGTTTACTGTTTCAGGTGCATCTTCAAGATCTTCGTTGATTGCAACGATTTCGCCACCGATTGGTGCGTATATATCTGATGCCGCTTTTACTGATTCTGCTACTGCACAATCTTCGCCTGCAAGTACTTCGTCACCAACTTCTGGTAATTCAACAAATACCATGTCGCCAAGTAGTTCTTGTGCGTGCTCAGAGATACCTACAGTGAAAGTACCGTCACCTTCGTTGCGAACCCACTCGTGTGAAGAGGCATACTTTAACTCGCTAGGGATATTGCTCATTTTATTCTTCCTTTGGTTTATATTGGGTGATAACACCAAATCTTTTAATTGATACTTTAAAGTACAGACTTACCGTTACGTACAAAGCTTGGTTTAACTACTTTTACGTTAACTAATTTTTTACGCATTTCTACTTGAGCAGTTTCGCCAGTTGAACGTGGTACACGTGCAAGGGCAACACTAAAACCAAGTGTAGGTGAGAAAGTACCAGAGGTAATGACCCCTTCGCCACCATCAACAATTACTTTAGAACCACTACGCAATACGCCTTTTTCTTCCAGCACTAGGCCAACAAGTTTATCAGTGCTTTTGTCAGCGCGTTGCTGTACTAGTACGTCACGACCGATAAAGTCACGATCTTCAGGTTCCCATGCAATGGTCCACGCCATGTTAGCAGCAAGTGGTGATACGCTCTCGTCCATATCTAGGCCGTAAAGGTTCATACCCGCTTCTAAACGTAGTGTGTCACGTGCACCAAGGCCCGCAGGCGCAACACCAGCATCTAGCAGTTGTTGCCAAAGATCCGCAGCTTGCTCGTTCGGTACAACAATTTCGTAACCGTCTTCGCCAGTATAGCCTGTTGTAGCAATAAATAAATCACCAGTTTGCACACCAAAAAACGGCTTCATATCTGCAACAGCTGCTTGTTGATCAGCCGTTAAGATAGTGGCAGTTTTTGCTTTAGCATTAGGGCCTTGTACTGCAATCATGGCAAACTCTGGGCGCTCTGTTACTGCAACGGCAAAATCAGCTGAAACTTTAGCCATGTGCGCTAAATCTTTTTCACGAGTTGCAGAATTAACCACTAAGCGATAATCAGTATTTGAGAAGAAGTAAATGATAAGGTCGTCAATTACGCCACCTTGCTCATTCAGCATGCCAGTGTAAAGCGCTTTACCAGGAACGGTTAATTTAGCAACATCGTTAGCGACTAGTTTACGAAGGAATGCTTGTGCTTGCTCGCCTTTGACATCAACAATAGTCATGTGTGAAACGTCAAACATGCCTGCATCGGTGCGCACTGCGTTGTGCTCTTCGATTTGCGAACCATAGTTGATTGGCATTTCCCAGCCATGAAAATCAACCATTTTTGCTTTTGATTCTAGGTGCTTTGCATGTAAAACTGTTTTAGAAGTCATAATATTCCTTCACTTTATAATTAACCCAAGATTGGGCGTGGCCTCAATTTAATGAGGGGGAATAACATGGGCGGCGATTATACATAAGTTGTAATGCACCTAACACCCAAATTGCGATTTGTTCTAACAAATAAATTACAAAAGCTGGCAACTAAAAAATACGCTAGCCAGCTTATCAATTTATGTTTAAGCAACGTCTGGTAGTGACATATCAAAACCGCGTTGCTGTAAATATGTTTGCCATTTAGTCAGCTCAGGCGCTTTGGCCACCAGCTGAAAATACTGTATTGATTGTTTATCAATAGCGGTAATAAATACCTCACCACTTTGCGCACCGTAGCAGCTGTTGGCGTCTGACAAGCGCAGTCCAGGGGTGAGTTTAAATGCTTCGACTAACGCGTCAAATGCCTGCTCACCAGATAAAGTTAAGGTCGCTAAATCAGTGCGGGTAACAAACTCAATATCGTAGCGCAGTTGCTGTTCACTGATCAGTGCTTGTAATTGAGCCGCTGCATCTGTGTGCAACACAAATCTAAACGCTGTTGCACTAAAGTAATATAACGCAAAGCTATAATTGCTGTTTAGGTCACCATCTAAGGTGCCTTTCACACCTAAACCACTGGCGGTTAGTTTGTTTAAATCTAACCCGAATATAGTGGTTAAAAACGGGATTGCTTCAGTGCCGCTAAAATCGATCACCACGGTGTTTGTATTGAGCTGCAGCATATTGCTATCAGCTGCTTCAATCTGGCTATGACGAGCAAACATTATCGGGCTAAAAGTCATTATCGACACCTATCAATCTTTAATGGCAAAAGTATATTGTGCAAGTCTAGCAACAACAAATTGTAATTATTAATCAATTGATAAATAATACTTATCAATCTACCCCCATAAATTGTAATTTTTAATATGAAAAATATCTCAACAGACAGCTTACGCACGTTAGTTACTGTGGTTGAAGTAGCAGGTTTTGCTAAAGCAGGTGATTTACTTGGCTTATCGCAACCCGCTGTAAGTTTACAAATAAAGCGGTTAGAAGAAATGCTCGGGCATAAGCTATTTAAAAAACAAGGCCAGCGCCAAGTACTCAATCAATACGGTGAACTGCTGCTGCCGATGGCAAAGCAAATGCTGCTGCAAAACGACACCATTTTGCAATTATTTACTAAAGAGAATGTGACCGGTAAGGTGAGGTTGGGAATACCCAGCGAATTTGCCGCTCGGATCTTACCCGCTATTATCGGTGACTTTGTGGCACTTTACCCTGAAGTATCGTTAGAGGTTAAATCGCGTTTAAGTAAGCATTTATTGTCGGTTTCACGAGAAGACCAGTTTGATTTAGTACTGGCGTTAAATGAAGATTTAAACTCTGAAAAGTTCCCTGTTTTTATGCAAGACCAACTGGTCTGGGTTGGTGATTTATCAATAGCACAAAATGACGTTGTTACGCTTGTGACTGCACCGGAAGGTTGTATTTATCGACGCCGCGCCATCGAGGCATTGCAACTTGCAGGTATTAAGTACCGCATAAGTTATAGTAACGCTGATTTAACAGGCCTTACTGCGGCTTTAAAAGAAGGATTAGGGATCACCGTTTTGGCTAGAAGCACAGTGCCTAATGAACTTAACTATGAGTTAAACACCGCTATTTTACCGAGCCTAGGTAAAATAGGTATTAGCTTAACAAAGCATGCAGAACAAGCCGAGCATGCGGTAGATAAACTTGCCGAGTTTATTGCATTACGCTTGACTTAATAGCTAACAAAAAGCCGCCTTTAGTTACCTTTTGATAATTTAGATTATCGCAACGAATATAGTAATACAATATTAACAACAATATGTTTTCATATTTATATTCAAAAACTTACTTAACGATCGGAATTGTTACAAATAGGATTGATTCGTATTATTTTACATGTTTAAATTGCGCCAGTTAAAATTAGACACATACAGGATCTATAATGCCTCCTAAGCTTATTGTTTCAACACTTTCGATGGCTATTGCTTTATCATTAAGCGCTAATGCCGTTGCAAATGATGCAACAAATAAAAAAAAGAACTTTGAGCAAATTACCGTTATTGGCTCGCAAGCTGCTATTAACGATATTCCGGGCTCTGCTACATTTATCTCAGACGAACAATTACAAAAATTCGAATTTACCGATATTTCTCGTGTTTTAGCATCTGTACCAGGTGTTTATGTGCAAGAAGAAGATGGTTATGGCCTGCGCCCTAACATTGGTATGCGTGGCACAGGTACTGGCCGTAACGATAAAATATCAGTAATGGAAGATGGTGTTCTCGTAGCACCCGCACCTTACTCAGCGCCATCGGCTTACTACTTCCCTACTATGGGCCGTATGGAGTCGATTGAAGTATTAAAAGGCGCAGCCTCTGTTAAGTATGGTCCGCGTACAACCGGTGGTGTTTTAAACTTACTTTCGCGCAGCTTACCGACCGAAGGTTCAACGGGTTTAGTAAACGCCGAACTCGGTAGCGATGGTTTTTATAAGGGCCATGCTTACTTCGGTAAAGAAAAAAACAACGCAGCTGGCCTTATTGAAGTTTTCAGCTATGGTGCAGATGGCTTTAAAGAATTACCTGTAGGTAGCGACAACACAGGCTTTGAAAAAACAGATTTTTTACTTAAATTTGGTTATAAGTTTGGTGAAAACAACGCGCATAACCTAGAGATGAAAATTAAGTACTCTGATGAACAATCTGATGAAACTTACATGGGTTTAACAGAAGAAGATTATAAAGCGTCACCAAACCGTCGTTATGCCGCATCACAAAAAGACCAAATGAACACGCAACATAATGCATACCAATTAAACTATGCTTATCGTTTTGGTGATGGTTATGAGTTATTAGCGACAGCTTACCTCAATGATTTTCATCGTAATTGGTACAAAGCGAGCAAAGTAAGTGAAAGCTATTTAGCACAGTACAGTGAATTTGAAGCGGCACCAACAGCTGAAGGTATTGAAGGCATTGGTATTAAAGCAAATAACCGCGACTACCAAGCCAAAGGTGTGCAATCAGAGTTGCACATTCCTGCGGGCGATCACTATGTGACTGTTGGCGTGCGCTACCACGAAGACGAAATGGATCGTTTTCAGTGGGAAGACAAATACACACTTAATCAAGATTTAAGTATGACCTTAACGTCTCAGGGCGTTCCGGGTTCTGACAGCAATCGTGTAGATAGTGCAAAAGCAACAACGTTATTCATTCAAGACCAGTGGTCAATCGATGCATTAGTGATTAATGCAGGCCTTCGTTATGAAGACATCACAATTACCCGCGTAGAGTGGTCAAAGTCTGATCCTAAACGTGAAAATGGCTTAACTAAAGACGTTTCAAACGATACACAAATCTTAGTGCCATCACTGGGGGCAACTTACACCGTAAGCGACAGCCTAACGCTACTTGCAGGTATTCAGCAAGGTTACGCTCCTGCTGCACCAGGTAATGCAGACCAAGAAGAAGAGGAAAGCGTAAACATTGAGTTTGGTGGCCGTTATAACGTTGCTGGTTTTAATGGTGAAATCATTGCATTCTTCTCTGATTACAGCAATATGCATGGAAATTGTACTGCATCTGTAGGCTGTAGTGATGAAAACATTGGCGACCAATACAACTACGGCGAAGTAGAAGTATCGGGCTTTGAGTTCTCTGCAGGTCGTATTTTCGAAACTAATAGCGCAACATTCCCTGTACGCTTAACTTACACTTATACGGATTCACAGTTTAAAAATGATTTTGCATCAGATATCTGGGGCCAAGTAAATAAAGGCGATGCAATGCCTTACGTTCCAGAGAATCAAATCGCTCTTTCATTTGGTGCCGTGCTTTCAAGCTTTGCATTTGATACGCAAGTGCGTTATGTATCTGACGCACATGCTGATTTAAGTGCTGACGGCTTGAATGCAATCGACAGCCGTGTTGTGTGGGATTTAGCCGCTAAATATTTAATTGATGACAAGCAAAAAGTATATCTAACGGTTGATAACTTGTTTGATAACACTTACATCGCTAACCGCGCAAACGGTGGTATTCAACCAGGTAAACCACGCACAATCCAAATGGGTTACAGCTACGCGTTTTAAGTAAACGCTAAAGGTAAAGGCTAAAAATTATAAAAGCAGTGCTTGTTAAGTCAAAGTACTGCTTTTTTGTAGATCGTGATTTATCACGAAAGTAGTGCGTAAATTGAACTGATATAAAATCGCAAACCTCAGCACCTTTGGGCTAAAACCCAGCTAACAGGTAGACACCGAGCTTATCTGGATTATTTTATCAAATTTAAGGCATAAAAAAGCGCGGTATAAAATCACACTACTCATCACTTAGCTAGCCTAACATCTATCTCACTAACTCTGCTACTTCCCTATCGCTTGCTTGGCAAACAGGTGCTTAATTGGGCCTAAGTTATCAACCAAGCTTAAACCCACACCACGTACCAGTTTTTTAAGTGGGTTAGCGCCTGCAAATAATTCTTTTAAGCCTTGCATCATGGCAATATGCTTTTGTGCATCAAGCTTGCGGGTACGCTCGTAATCACGCAATAGTCGATTACTGGCAAACTCTTTATTGTCAGCAGTTAAAAGCTCAATAAGGTAAGCGGCATCTTTAAGGCCTAAGTTCATACCAAGTCCTGCTAACGGATGAATGGTATGTGCGGCATCGCCCATTAATACCACTTTACCTGTCACCCATTGCTGCGCGTAACGCATTTTCAAAGGGAACGCTGTGCGCGCACTTTGTACCTCACATAAACCGCATTGGCCATCAAGGGCTGCCATAACTGCTTTATTAAAATCGCTATCATCCATGGCTAGTAACGTTTGGCAATGCGCAGGACTGGTTGACCATACAATTGAGTGCGTATTGGCATCTGGCAGCGGTAAAAACGCCAGTGGTCCAGTAGGTAAAAATACTTGGCGCGCAGTATTATTATGTGGCTCAGTGGTTCTTACCGTCGCAACGATGGCGTTATGATCATAATCTTTAAACGTAATGGGCAAATTAAACTGTTTCCGAATCGCTGAATTTGCGCCATCGGCTGCCACTAATAACTTGGCTATAACTGGCTCACCAGAGTCTAAGGTTATAAAGACGTCATTGTCACTTTGGTGTATTTGTTGATAGCGTGTATCAAACATAAGCGTTGCTTGGCTGTATTGTTCTAATTCATTGATCAGTGCATAACGAATGATGTCGTTTTCAACAATATGACCTAAATGAGGAAGGTCCAGTTCATCGCTGTTAAAAGCAATTTTGCCAAAGCTATCTTGGTCGCGCACATCCATATGGGTATAGGCGCGTGCTCTTTGAGCAATGATCTCAGGCCACACTTGCAAAGATTCAAACAAGTGTTGGCTGGCAAGGCTCAGTGCACTTACGCGCAAAGCGTATTCATCGCCTGGCAATACTTGTTTTGCTGCCGCATCAATTACTACTACACTGATATTGGCTTTAACAAGCCCCAGCGCGAGGGTTAAGCCAACACAGCCGCCCCCCACAACACATACTTGTGTCTGTTTCATAGTCGTTTACCTTGTTTAACCTGACCCATTAATTGCTTAGCTAAAGGTGTTTTTAAAGAAGAACACAAATCCATGGCGAATAGACCACAGCTGCGACCAAATGCGAGTATTCGTGATGAGTTTGAAAATAACCGCACTAAAGAATCTGTTAACGTCATTACAGTGGTTATATCTTGGTTACGTTGTTTGGCATATTCACGGGTAAATAGGTAACTGCCAATTGCCAATTCGCTCTTTACTAATTCACATAGAAGTTGCACATCGCGCAGGCCTAAATTAAAGCCCTGCCCTGCAATAGGATGAATCGCATGCCCTGCATTGCCAATTAGTACCGTACGGTGAGCACTTAATGACTCAGCACGGCCATACACCAGTGGATAGTTTGCACGCATGCCGACTTTAGTAAATTGCCCGCCACGATAACCAAATGCAGTTTGCAAAGCACTTACAAAAGCGCTGTCGTCAAGCTGCATATGCGCGTCAATATCGGCTTTATCCATACACCATACTAACGAGTAACGGTTATTACTCATCGGGAGTAATGCCATTGGTCCATGCTCAGTAAAGCGCTCAAAAGCATGGTTATGATGACCACCTGCCACTTCAATATTGGCAATGATCGCCCCTTGTGAATAAGGCTCAGGAGTAAAATTGATCTTTGCCAGCTGGCGAGTAGCCGATTGCGCACCGTCGGCAATCACCACTAATTGGCCATTAAGTTGAGCACCAGACTGCAAAGTAATACTTGCAAAATCATGCTGATAGGTAATATCTGCAACACTGTCAGGGCAATACATGACCACTTGGGTAGCTGCAAGTTGTTGATGTAAAGCACGACCAAACGGATTTACCTCAACAACATAACCTAGAGCTGACTGCGAAAATTGCGCACAATCGATCTGCGTTTTACCAAAGTGACCGCGATCCGACACGGTCACTTTTTTAATTGCCGCAGCAAATGAGGCATCAATATCAAAGGCATTAATGGTCTGTAAAAATTGCACCGATTGTTGTGCTAAGGCGATACTTCGGTCGTCAAAACTAGGATGGTGTTCAGTGCTTGGTTGATTTGCTTCAACCACCGCAATCGTTAATTGCGGCGCATGTTTCGCAAGACTCAGCGCACAACTGGCACCCGCTAAGCCACCACCGATAATAACAACATCAAACTGCTCTGCCACGTTATGCTCCTAGCGGTTAATTGCTTGCTTTTGCATTAACGCTTCAATCTCGCTGATACTTTTTGGCACACTCAAAGTAAGATTTTCGTGGCCTTGCTCGGTCACTAACAGGTTATCTTCAATACGAATACCAATGCCCTTATATTGCTCAGGTGCTTGCGCATCTAGGCTAACATACAAGCCAGGTTCAATAGTGAGTACCATACCAGCTTCAAATGGGCGTTCTTTTTCGTCTTTTTTATAGTCGCCTACATCATGCACATCAAGGCCAAGCCAATGACCAAGGCCGTGCATATAAAATGCTTTACATGCTTGGTTATCAAGTAACTCTTGTAACTCACCTTGCAAAATACCTAAATCAACTAAGCCTTGGGTGAGCACTGTCATCGCTAATTTATTAGCCTTTGATAAGCTACCACCGGGCTTTACTTCAGTAAACGCTGCTGCTTGCGCCGCTAGAACAATGTTATAAAGCTCAGCTTGAGGTTGACTAAATTGCCCATTAATAGGGAAAGTACGCGTAATATCTGCCGCGTAACCTTGCAGTTCAGCGCCAGAATCAATCAGCACTAAATCACCGTCGGTCAGCACATCACTGTTAGCAGTGTAATGCAATATATTGGCGTTATCGCCACCGCCGACAATGGTGCCATAGGCGGGATGACGCGCACCATGCATAGCGTAATGATGATGAAGCTCGGCTTCTAGCTGATATTCGGTAGCGCCTGGCTTTGCAAACTGCATAGCACGAATATGTCCTTGGGCACTTATTTCACACGCTTGGCGCATAATATTCACCTCAGCAGGTGATTTAAATAAACGCATTTCGTGCACTAAACCACGAATATCTTTAATCGTATGTGGCGCTTTATAACCTTTTTTAGGCGCGCCACGCAGCGTCTTTAATAACGCCCACACTTTATCGTCAAACTGTGGATAAGTACCTTGTGCATAAAATAAAATCTGCTGGCCGTTCACCAAATTCAATAATTGTTCAGTTAGTTCACTCAGTGCACATGTTTGGTCGAATAAATAATCTTTTTTAGCTTTTTCAAAACCAATACGACGACCATGCCAAATTTCCGCCAGCTTATCTTTGTTCAAACAAAACAGCGTACTCGGTGTATCGCTGCTTGGGCAAAGCACTAACACTGCATCGGGTTCATTAAAGCCAGTTAGGTAGAAGAAGTCGCTATCTTGGCGAAACGCATATTCAGTATCACGGCTGCGGGTTACTTCACTTGCCGCTGGAATGATAGCCACACTGTTTGGTTCCATCATGGCAAGTAAACGATCTCTGCGTGCTTTAAACTCTGCTTTTTCTATTTTAACTGTTGGCATTATAAACCCTGTTTATACTGTTAATTTTAACTTAGTGAAGTGTTTTTTTAGTGCTTTTTGGCGCTTGCTCTTGACCAAGTTCAGCAAAACACAACAGCGCAGAAACTCGCACATATTCAATTACTTCGTGCAATGCTTGGCTGTCTTCTTCGGTTTCATCAAACATGGTATCTAAACGCGTAATTTCACTAAAATCACTGATCACTTCTTTTACATCAGCTGATAACTTGCCATAGTCTTTTTGTTTTAAGCCAAAACCAAGCATAAATCCAGCGACCCATGACACTAAACCATTCGCTTGATCTACTAAGGTTTCGTCATCACTTGGTAAAAATAAATCAAATTGAAACTCTTCGTTGTTAAAACTTTCTACAACTTGCTTATAAATAATGGCAAAAAATTCTTTCAGATCATGGCTAAATGCTTGGCCATCATTAAACACATCGCTTAATAAGCCTAAGTATTCTTTGGCTTCAATACTCAAGCCGCAGGCTAATAATCCACTGATCACGCCGTGTGCTTCTGAAGGAGTGACAAATATTTCGTTTTTTTCCAATAGTAATTGGGCTTGTTGGTAATCTGGTAATTCGTTCATGCTGAGATCTTCGCTTGGCTAATTAAGTCAATGCTACCACTCGATAAATAGCAACTCCAATGAAAAGTATGATTGAGGTCAAAAAGCAATCCGAAAAGTAAATAGCCAGTTACCAGTGCTGGAAAATCACCCGAACAGTATAATTATTTTGAATTTGGGGTGTAAGGATTGGCTTATGTCTTATATACTGAATTTGTTCCCTAGGGTGTTGGAGCTTGGTTAAGTCCCTGAGCCGATAAATTTTATGTTAGGGTTTCTGTTCGTCTGCTATTGTGCAAGCTCGGCATGTACCGAGAAGCCTACGGCAAACCGCAGATTCCCGCCCTGAGACCTTATGGTTTCAGGACTGACACCGAGTGCCGCATACTTGGGGAACACCTTTCTTACCTTCCTTTATACTATCTGCTGTTGTGCTTTAAACCATTGATAATAATATGAGCCAAATGTATTTAATAGCGTCGCAAATGCAATTAAGCTCGTACCCAGAATTTGCATCAAACTCATTACGGTACTAAAAAATAAAAACTGGAATGACACCGCAAAGATTAAGTTAGTATAAATTAAAGGCGCCAGCTGTGAGTTTGAATCAACTAATCTATATGCTTTGGAACGAAAAAACTGAGTTGCAGCAGTTGAAAGTCCTAAAAACAATAATAACAATAAGATCCCCTGCTCGAAATTGACTATCATTATTATACTTTGTTGATACTCAACTTGGCTGGTAAAAATAACCATCACAGGTAAAACAAACAATGCTGCAATTGCAAAACAGCACCCGTTTATTACCAAGATAGGTAAATTTATTTTACTGGCTCTAAATAAAGCAACTTGCGAGCAACCATTAAAAAAACCAGCCGCTAAACCTATTAATAATTCCCAGCGCCACGTTATCCCTTGTACGGTTAAGTTTTGCATCACCACGCCAATGCCCATTAATATTAAGGTAGGTAAAACCATTCGACTGATTTTGGTTTTATAAAAATAGCGCTCAAGTAGCGGAATAAATAACGGCCCAGTACTAAATAATACCACGGCCTCAATTAACGTTAAGCGACTTAAGGCCAACATAAAACAACCTTGGCAACTGGCAATAAAAATGGCACGTAAGATAAATGCACCCCAAGCTGCTTGATTTGGCATCACCCAGCGGCTGCATGCAGCAATAAACAACATAACTAACGCAGGAAGTAATAAACGCAACATCACTAATATTGCATCACTAAAATACTCAGTTAAAAGTTTTGAAAATAAACTATTCAACGCTAAAGTAAATGTGGATAACAGCATAAACATACTGGGTCGTAATAAAGCAGCCATAACAACTCCTTTCTCAACGAGAAATACGTTTCACATTGAGAATAATAAGCTTAACATTAATCTGAGGCGCTAAATTAGCGTAAATAGGTAGAATGAAAAAGCGAGTAATTATGCACAAACCTGTAAGTAAAACTTAACAAAGAGAAACTATGGCTAACTCTATTCCTTTAAAATCGCTTCATAGTTTTATTGCAGTCGCAGAAACTGGAAGTATGGTCCTCGCTGCTGAGCAATTAAATATTAGTCATTCTGCAATAAGCCAAGCAATTAAGTCTCTTGAATCGCAACTAAACACTCAATTATTTACTCGTATCGGCCGACGAGTTGAGCTAAATAGCACGGGTAAACGCTATTACCTGCGAGTACAGCCAGCTCTAAATGAGATTATAGCTGCAAGTTTTGAGATCTCTGCGAGTCAGCTCTGCGCGCACTTAACTTTAAATATGGTGAACTCGATGGCATTGCATTGGTGGATCCCACGAGTAGCGGAACTACAAGCTTACGCGCCAGAGTTAGATGTGCGTTTATCTAATTTAGTCGGAGAGTTTAACTTAGAGCAACATGGCGTGGATGTCGCTTTGGTGCATGGTAAACAACAAGATTGGGCGCAATATCACTGCGAAAAACTGGCTGATGATGAGCTTATTTTAGTATGTAGTCCTGAATTAATAAAAACCTTGCCCACAGATTGCCAAACTGGCAAAGAGCTACTTACTCGTTTCCCGGCTATTTTTGCCATAAACCCACGCCGCGATAACGATTGGCACGTATGGTGTAACGCCCATCAATTAGCAATACCGAAACAACATAAAAACCTCACTTTTAATATTTCAGTACAAGCAACGCAAGCGGCAATGCGCCAATTAGGTGTTTTGGTCACCCATAAACAATTTGTAAAAGATGATATTCAACAGGGTATGCTGGTGCAAATAGGTGAGCCGGTATTAAACCCACATCAACAGTTTTATTTTGCTACCAGCCATAGCAAGCGTGAACAAGCCACTATATTGATATTAAAAAAATGGTTAAAATCGCAGTTTTCTAATCAATAAAAGTTTATCAGCCTACGGCTTACTAAAAGTTAATTTTTAACTTTTAGTGCACCTAATACAATACAGACAACACCACCGACCATTCCAGCCCATGCCTCGATGGGTGTATCACCACTAAAAGTTCGCGTAATTTGCGCACTTGCAGAGTCATAAACGTCATAACCCCAAAAAGCCAGTGCAGCTCCAATACAGATCAGCACAATACCAATTACTTTATTCATTTTAATTCCTATTAAAGCTAACAGAGGTAATCTCTAAAAATACGCTAAGATATTGATTTAAGCAAAAACTAAAAATAACCTTCACACCGCTATTTAAAAATTACTCATGGTATTTACGGATCACCGCAATCTTACCGTTTTCAATTTCTAGAACATCCATCAACGTTTGGGTGTATTCAATCAGTTGCTTGTTTTGCGGGTGCACACCTTTCGCGTGTTGCGTGTAACGAATCGCAATAGCGGTATTATTAAATATGAAAGTATCAAGTAACTTTGCTTCATATTCAGTGTGGGCACCTAGATAAAAAGTCATACCTTTGCGCATCATGGCCTTACCGTCAGGTGAACGAGAATCATCGCTTTGATAAGGTAGGTGTTGATTAGCAACATCATCAGTGAGTAACGCTAAAAAAGCTTCGAGTTCTTTACTGCTAGCTTTAGGCGCCTGAGTTGCCGTCATGGTGGAAAAATATTGCTGGGCGAGTCCTTCTAGTTCGTTATTTTCGTCTTTTGCATGTAAGTTAAAAGTTGCGATAACAGCTAACAATAAAAAAGTAACGTATTTCATTATGCTCTCTTGCATTGTGTTTAATTATCACTCTATCAAAACAGCAACAAACTAAAATGTATAGTCTTTTTATAATAAATCACGCTTCGCCGGATGGTTTTATAAAATACTCTTATAAAATATCATCTAAAAGGCTGGCTTGTTCTGGACAATCTCAGTAAGCATGTAGCGAATCTTCTACAACTTAAGACCCATACCTTTTTAATTAAATTATTTTAATGTTCACCGGCACTTTCAATGCATAATAAAATTAACACACTCAATAACTTATTTAAATAAAAAGTCATTAGACTAACAACCAGCCTATAATTTACTTTAAAATAAATATAAAACTTAATGACCATTTAATATAAAAAAGTGATTGATTTAGGGAGAGGATAAATAATAGGGGTATTACGACTGCTAAGCAGCCGTAATAGAAATGCGTTGAAATAGATAGTAACGAGTTATAGGTGTGAAGAACTACCAGCTGATTCATTGAATGATAAACCTGATACAATGCCTTTAGCATTAAAACGGATTGTTACATTCTTTGTCTCATTTTGAGAACCACCGACATGGCCTGCGTATGGAATAAAGCCTACACCACCGCCTTGACCTTCGCTGTAGCTGTATGTCCATACAACTTCGTCATTACCTATATCATTAACGCCCATAGGGTCGCCAATCGCTTCTTTGACTTGCTCTTGAGTTGTTTCGCCTTTTTTGAAGCCTTTTACAACTTCCATATCAAAATCACGGCCTTGTGAGGTGCTATTACATGCGGCCAAAACAAACGCCATTGCAATTGTTAATAATATCTTTTTCATGTCATTCCTTAATAATTATCTTTTAAATTCCATTTCAACGCGATTAAGCGCGTTAATTATGAACAAAAAAAATAAAATATCAACCCCAAATGGAAACATATTAAAGATAAAAAATTAATCAGTAAAAATGTATAATAAAATAAAAAACAAATACTATAATTATAAATATTTCAATCCCACTTATGATTAGATATTACTTCCCAACCCACTATAGCAACCATTTTATACCATGATTTCATTTGGATAACTTACTCACTAGTAGAGCACAACAATCCACAACTAAAGTAAATTAATGCAACATCAGCAACAATAAATGTCATTATCATTATTTTATTTTTGTAAACTCCAATTTTTAATAATTATTTTATATTTTTTATTTCGTTAAAAAATACAGCTGTAGTAATAATAGGTTAATTCACTGGATAAAATAACCAATCACTTGCCATTGCTCAGCAGATTTTTTTAATGTCACGGTTTCAATCGACTGTGCTTTATTTTCAAAATCAGTTTGAAACTCTAAAATCACATAATCACCGTCGGGCAGTTGCGGTATTGAGGTTAACACTTGACGACTGATACCTTCGCGAGATGTAACAGAACCTAGCGGCGTACGAACTTGCTCTAACTTAGATACCCAAAGCGCTTGCGGTACATTTTTTTGAAAAAACGCCCCAGCCTGCTGCCAACTGTTTGCGTATTTACCACTATCAACAACTTCTAACCAGCTAGTCGCAGGGGCGATTTCTGTTGATACATCAACAACCCTTAGCGTCTGAGACCACGTTAATGTGCTTATAAATAAACATAAAACAACAATTATATTTTTCATGGTGAGTCCTTTTTTCTATCAAGTTATTTTGCCTCAAGCACAAAATCACTGTTCAACTTTGCCATAAATGATTTTCAAAAAACAATCTGCACTGTCGAAGCATCGCTCACTATGTTCTGCTTAAAGCTGGCTTTTATTACAATATGTTGCCTTTTCAAAGTCACTGACATTCATTGCAATATTGTCGATATGTGGGAACATCTGAGTAAGTTTAGTCACTATCGCTTTTGATAATTCAGCTTTTTGCTCAGTCGTTCGCCCCTCCATTATATATCCAAAAACATGAATAAATTCGTGCTGTTTATTACCCACTAAATAACGATTATACGGGTTTACTCTGACTTTAATTTCATGCTCAGCGAACAAATCCGACGCGTTTGCAGTATGGTAAATTTGCTCATTAATAGTATCTTCATCATGATAGGCCAAGATACTCTGCGAGCAATCGATGATAAAATGTGGCATTAAATAACTCCTTGTTTATGCAGTCAATAAGTATTTAATTTACCTTTTTTTTAAACTATAAAACACTGCTTAATAGTCAATTTTACTCTTGCTAACTTTGTCCTTGCTAACTCATTCACATCTTACTTTTAACTTTACTCGTAGCCACACTGGTGGCGGGGTTATCAGGCCAAAAGTGTTTTGGATAACGACCTTTCATTTCTTTTTGCACCTCCCGATAGCTGGTTTGCCAAAAGCCAGCAAGATCTTGTGTTAGTTGTAAAGGTCGTCTTGCTGGTGAGAGTAGTTCCATTAATAAGGGTAACTTGCCTTGCGCTAATATTGGCGTACTGATCATGCCGT
Organism: Pseudoalteromonas sp. SR44-5; assembly: GCF_014163675.1. Classification (NCBI taxonomy): domain Bacteria; kingdom Pseudomonadati; phylum Pseudomonadota; class Gammaproteobacteria; order Alteromonadales; family Pseudoalteromonadaceae; genus Pseudoalteromonas; species Pseudoalteromonas sp. SR44-5. The sequence goes on along the minus strand of NZ_JACJDT010000042.1, from coordinate 21,069 downwards.
ACACTTCTTGCATAAGAACACTGAGTTTTGCGGGGCCGTCGAGTTGATATTCAATACGAATATTTGAGCCACTTGGAACTGACACTCTCAGCGGGAATAAATCATTTAACGCATTTTGTTGTTGCCAATTAAAACAACTTTGCAAGGCATTAAAGTAGTTAAACTTTTTCAACTGTTCGAGGGTTTTTATATCTTCCAGAAAAGCACCTAACCAAAGCTGTGCGTCATCGATTAAGCTTTGTTTAGTGATGACAGGAAATTGCTCCGGCATTAAATTACTGGCTAAACACATACGAATAAGTAACTGCTCACTGTCGCTTTGCTCATTAAATAATTCAAAGCCTTGTTTTTGAAATAAAGTTAACCACGCTTTCGCCCGCTCACTTTTATCAAGCGGATGTTTACTCGGTTGGCTAGTAACTGTAATTGCCCCTAGTTTGACTTCATCTTGATGAATAAAGCGCCCTGTTTTTTCGTCAAATTCACAGCGCGTTTGTGCAGTAAATAAATGTGTCAGTTCATCCTCAATCTCTGCAGGAGTAAACGCAACAGCTGCAAAAATACGACTGCCTTTTTGGCCTCCCATTGAAGCAATTGCAAGGTAGTCCTCGTTATGCCAATGCTCGTTGTTTAGCTCAGCACCTGCGCCATTGGTAAGCAAGTAACCATTGCCACGCTTTTTAGCTAATCGATCTGGAAAAGCAAACGCCACCAGCAAAGCCAAATAAGTGGTTTGTAGTTCGCGTACTTCAGTTAGCTTTAATCGCTTTAACCAAAATTTCAGTTGCTGTTTAAATACAGGATGTGGCCGAGCATGTTGGCTGTGTAATGCTAAGCTTAAATCTGCGGCATGGCTAATCCGACTCTCTAATAACGCAATTAAATACGCCGCTAATGTATAAATACCTGGCATCTGAGGTTCGAGTTGCTGCGCTTTAATTAGCATGTGCGCTAGGCGAATATCCGCGCCAAAACTTAGCATACGTGTACCGAGGGGGGTCAATTTATTGTTATTATCGAGCGCCTCTAACATTTGCAGTAATTTTGTTGCTTGCTGTATTTGTTGTGCTGTTGGACTATCTAACAAGCTTAGATCAGTTAACTCCGCGCCCCAGAATTTTGCCTCCAATAATAATTGGCTAATATCAGCACTTAAAATTTCTGGCGCATCATGGCTATTACGCCGCTCAAAGGTTTGTTTTGAACCAAGCCTATAAACTACACCGGGCTCAATACGCCCAGCCCGCCCAGCTCGTTGAATTGCCGATGAGCGAGAAATACTTTGTGTGGTGAGTTCAGTAACGCCAGTTTTTAAATTAAAACTAGCAGCGCGGCGCTTGCCACTATCAACCACAATACGAATACCTTCAATGGTTAAGCTAGTTTCGGCAACATTGGTGGTCAGCACCACTTTACGAGTACCTTTTGCCGCAGGGGCAATTGCAGCTTGTTGAGATGCTTTATCTTGTTCACCAAACAGAGTAACTACATGGCAATTTGCAGGCAAATCTGACAGCGCTTGTTGTACGCGGTTGATCTCATATTGACCGGGCAAAAAAACTAACGCACTGCCTGTTTGTTCAACTAAAGCTTGTTTGATAATACTGGCCATAGCGTCAAGCCAGCGGCTTTCATCTTTAATGGGTATGTAAATTTCATCGATGGGAAAGCTACGCCCGTGGGAACTAATAATTGAACAATCAAAAAACTGCTGATAGCGTTCGCTATCAAGGGTTGCCGACATCAATAAAATCGTTAAATCATCACGCAGTGCAGCTTGAGATTCTAATGCAAACGCTAATGCGGTATCGGCCGCAATAGAGCGCTCATGAAATTCATCAAATATCAGTAGGTCAACGCCACTGAGCTCTGGGTCGTTTTGTAGCATACGCGTGAGCATGCCCTCGGTAACAATTTCAAGGCGGGTATTAACACTGACTTTGGTTTCCTGCCTGATACGTAAACCAACGCTTTGCCCTACGGTTTCGTTTTGGCACTGTGCTAAATAGTTGGCAATATTACGTGCAGCTAAGCGACGCGGCTCAAGCATGACAATGTGCTTAAAGTGCCCGTCGCGCATCAACTGCAATGGTAACCATGTTGACTTACCCGCACCCGGCGGCGCTTGTAGTAAGGTAATCGGATCACTTTGTAATGTAGTAACGAGTTGATGATATATTTCTTGAACCGGCAGCACAGCTATTTATCCTAAATTGCATTGCCGATATTGTAACAAAAAACTGCAGTAAATCAGATTCATAAAATCGGTGATTATTGAGTGTTTGCAATAATTACAGACCGTTGCGTAGATTTTTTAGCTTATAATCTATTAAAAACTCATCTCTAAATAATAAAAACATTAACCAATTGATTATTAATAATAAAGTTATAATTTAATTTTGGTACAAGCCTTGCTACTTTATAACTGAAAGTAAATTCACAAACCGACATTATAAGGAGCGAATTATGAACAGTGATCGTATCGAAGGTAATTGGAAAGAACTTAAAGGTAAAGCGCAACGTAAATGGGGCGATCTTACTGACGGTGATTTAGATAAAATTGAAGGTAGCCGTAAAGAGCTGGTTGGTAAAATTCAACAAGCATACGGTAAATCGAAAGAAGAAGCTGAGCGTGAAGTTGATGAGTTTGAAAAAGGCCATTAATCAAAAACGCTAGGTAACTACAAAACCGCCTGAGCAGGCGGTTTTTTATTTTTAAACTCAAATAGCTGCTTTCATACTGAAGTTAAACTCAAAGCTCCTATGGTACTTCCTAACCTCTAGCAACTTACACAAATACTAATATTTAATAGATAACAACATTTGCCACCGGTAGCATTGGTATGTAGAATCAACTCAACGTTAACAAAATTGGTAGAGTCAAATGAAAATCGCATTAATGAACGAATTCAGTCAAGCGGCAAAAAACCCAATAGTACTTGAACAGCTTAACACTGTTGCTAATGCACAAAATCACCAAGTATTTAATGTGGGTATGGATGGCGATAACGATCATCGACTAACCTATATTCACCTAGGAATTATCGCAAGCTTACTGCTCAACTCTAAAGCGGTAGATTTTGTAGTGACCGGTTGTGGCACAGGTCAAGGCGCACTCATGGCGAGCAATGCGTTTCCTGGTGTGAGCTGTGGTTATTGTATTGATCCATCAGATGCTTACCTATTTGCACAAATAAACAATGGTAATGCACTCGCTTTACCCTATGCAAAAGGCTTTGGCTGGGGCGCTGAGTTAAATATTAAATATATATTTGAAAAAGCATTTACCGGCGAAAAAGGCCAAGGGTATCCAGCAGAGCGTAAAGAGTCACAAGTAACAAATGCAGGTATTTTAAATCAGCTAAAAGCGGATGTTGCTAAAGATTACTTAAGCGCACTTGAAGCTATTGATCCTGAGCTGATTAAACAAGCGATTGGCGGACCACGTTTTCAAGAGTGCTTTTTCGCACATTGCCAAGACGACGCAATTGCTGCGTTTGTTAAAGCGCGTATTTAATAAAATAGCGCCCTATATTTAAAGGGGAGAACCCTCCCCTTTTTGCATCTAAGATAATTAACTTTTAACTTCCAGTGTTGATAATATCCTGAGATAAAATACGCTTACCATCTTTATATACTTCAAGCCAACCTGGTGGTGAGGTATCACAGCCAATCACTGTAACTTGTAATACGTAGCTGTAACGGCCGTTTTTAAATGTGTAACTATGATTACCGCCACTGCCCTCAAATTCGATCTCACCTTTTAGTAAGACTATATCTGGCTTATCGCTGGTTTTTTTATCAATGCTCCACGACGCATAGCGGAAGTTTCCATCACCTAAGTCATCAATGCGAATACGGTATTTAGCTGTTTGCCAATCTAAAATAGGCTCTACAAAAGCATTAATACTTGGGTGAAGCGCTTGCTTATCAGCTGCTATTAAATTTTTAGCCAGCAATTGTTCTTTAGCTGTTTGGTAATTGATACCGATGATTTTCCCATCCGTATCTACCCAAACGACACCGCTATTTAGCATAATGCCGCGCCAACCTACTTTATCCCAGTCAGTATCGATATTTGAATCAACAATCTGTTTAATAAGCGTCTTATCAAACACGTCATCAAAACGCTCAACTAACTCAGCTTCATTATTAATATCAGGCACTGGATATGTGCGCGAAAGCGGATAACTAATATGTGAGGAAATAGCCGCTTTATCGTGGTTTTTAAATGCTTTTATAAGATCTACAATAGGCTGTTGATATTGTTGTTCAAGCGCAAAACTATTTGCGCTAAACATGAGAGATAAAAATAAGCCGGTATAATATAAAAATTTCATTTAAGTCCTTTATTTTGATGATTCAGTTAATGAACATCATGTTATTTATCTGTTTCGGTTTATACCATTCACAACAACTTTTAGCCATGTTGCCCAAAGTCAATATTGTGTAAATTGATGTAGCGACTAACAAGGAGCAACATACGCCTTTATAGACTCTACAACGTGTTAATTCAATTTTATAAACAAACGATATGACCATTACGAATAGTGAACTGATGATTATCATCAACAAACTGCGCATAACCCATAATTTTAAAGCTAGCGGGATCAGCGTGTTCTACCTTCTTATCACGAAAGTAGACATTATTTTTATCAACTGACACGTTATTACCTATCACTTTAAATGAAGAGACATCCGCATCCATGATTTCACTATCAATAAAAAACACTCGCAGATTATCAATCGCGTAGACTTCATCAAGAAATACGGTTTCATCAGCATTTAAAGGTAAACGGTGCTGATTATGATAAATACCTTGATTGTCTCGTTGAAAAAACCGAGTACTCAGTTGATACGAAGATGCCTCTGCACCACTTAAATAATGTGTTTTATAATAAACATGGCGGTTATCTTTCACAATATCATCATTAAGTATCTTCATATTACTTACTTCAATATCAAGACGGGTTGACTGGTAATAAAGCGTGTTGTTGTCGTGAATAAAATTATGATTTAAAATCGTAACGTCAAGAGGATTAAGTTCAGGGAGTTTTTCTTGATTACAAAAAACAGCTTTTTTATCACGCGAAAAGCCATACTCTAATACCTCAAAGGTATCAGGATCAGCATCTTGTATCGCTAACTCTTGAAAATACACTGTATCAGGCGTTTTTAAAAAACATTCATCTATAAGTACAATATTCTCGGTATTAATATCAAAGATGGTATCTACTATTTCAAAATCATTATCAAAAATATAGACATTACTTTTATCTTTAAAGCGATTGTCATCAAGGGCTTCAAACGTATTTGGGTCGCCTTTATCAAGTAATTCTTGTTGGTAAAATAGTCGATCAGCACAGGCATAGAATGGAAAAATCAGCAGATGCCACTCTTTTGCATTTGCACCAGCAATAATGCCTCTATTTGAGATGATTTTATCATCCACTCTTAATAATAATTCATCAAAAATTTCTGCTGTTTCGTAACCCCCTTTATAAACTACCTCATCTTTATAATAAATATGGGTTTCATCTTTCGCCCAAGTACAATTGATTGAAGAAAAAGAAGCTAAATCAGCGTCAAACGGGTGTTCTTTATCAGCCCAATACAGGGTATCGTTTACGGCAAAGTAATCATTATCGTAATCAACAAATACATCATCACACTGGGCTATTTGTGTAATATTTAGAAAGTCAGTATAAATGCCGTTTTTATCACCAACAAAACTTTGTGAAATATAATAGAAACTCTCAGCATCAAATAGAGCAATACGTAGCCCTGAGCGATAAACCCAGTTTTTATCAGCCGAATAACGTCCATGAATTATGCGAAAAGATGCCAAGTCTGCACCGATAATGGCTTCACCAAAATAATAAACTGTTTGCTTGTCTTTACTATATTGTTGATATGCATCTTGTTCTTTACCATCAATCACGACAAATGATTTAGCATCCGCACCTTTAATAATCTTTGAAAATTCATAAACATGATTTTTATCTTTTGCTAAAGTAGTGGTGATCACTTCAAACGTTGCGGCATCCGCTTGCGAAATAACATCTGCACCACAGACAACAACATGATTATCTTTTGCATAATTAAAATGTAAAACCCTAAAGTCTACTAACGTTAATTGAGGTAATGGTCTGTCGTAGTAATATAGCTTTTCGCCGTCTTGCGTAAATCCTGTTTCTTCATTTACAAAAAATGAAAATTCAAGCTCATGTAACGCAATAGGATATTCTTTTTCATCAATCTCGAGAGTAAAACTTGAGTCATCATTTTGCTTTAGCTGGGCTTTGCAGCCATTAAGCTTACGAAAATGATAACGCTTTTTTGTGGTTGGCATTTGGCTCAAGTCAGTATTTATTTTTTGTCCATAAATCTGCCCGTCAATATAAGTGTATTGTACTGCATCTTTATCATCACAAGGCTCAAATACTAATCCGTCTCGGGTGCGCAAGCAGGTTTGCCCAGTAATCCAATAATAGCCTAACGTTGTCGGAGAAAAATCAATAATAGAGCCATTGTCACTTTCATAAAGCACACAATCTTCAGACTCAATGATGATCTCTAAAGGCAGTGATGGCTCAACAACATTACCCGTTGCCATACTGACAAACACATTATCAAACAAATCTAAGCGCTGGTGGTATTGCGCTTGAAAATAATATTTCATATAACTCTTTTTATTAAACTTTCTTTGATCATAGCTATAAAAGGCAGAGTTATTTGCTGGGATATATACTTATTCAGAGGGTTTTCCTTAATAAGCGTATTAAAAACTGGCTTGAATAGTCAAAGCCTCTCACACTAGAAGATTATCTAGTTATGAGAGGTAGTAATCAATCGCGTATCAGTAATGACTTAAGTTCATGTGGCTGGCAGCGCAAGTATTGCGGCGCGGCTTGTATTGTAACTCCGAGCTCCGCTGCTGCATGCCAAGGCCAACGCGGGTTATAAAGAATACCACGCGCCAACGCAATCGCATCAGCTTTACCTTCGCAGATAATATCTTCAGCTTGTTGAGCTTGAGTAATTAAGCCTACAGCAATAACCGGCATAGAAACGTTATTACTTATTGCATCGGCAAAACCAACTTGATAATTAGGGGCAACTTTAATTTGCTGCTGTGCAGTCAAGCCGCCACTTGATACGTGTATATAATGGCAACCACGAGCGTCTAAAGCTTGAGAAAATACGATACTTTGCTCGATATCCCAGCCATTATCAGCCCAATCACTTGCACTTATACGTACACCAATCATGAAATCATGTGGTAACGCAGCCTTTATAGCATCAAATATTGCCAAGGGTAGGCGCATGCGGTTCTCTAATGAGCCGCCAAATTGATCTGAACGCTGATTACTAAGCGGTGATAAAAATTGGTGCAGTAAATAGCCATGAGCTGCATGAAGTTCTATGCCAGAAAAACCAGCTTTATGGGCACGTTGAGCACTTTTCACAAACTGAGTAATTAATCGTCCAATATCGTCTTGCGTCATTGCTTTTGGTAAAGGAGCTTCATCTGAAAAAGCAAGTTCACTCGGAGCAATAGTTTGCCAACCGTTCTTTATTGCTGGAGCGATAGGCGCACCGCCATTCCAAGGTAATTCAGTTGACGCTTTACGACCTGCATGACCAATCTGCATCACCATCGGAATGTTAGAGTATTGACCTACATTAGATACGACTTCACGCCAAGCTTGCTCACATTCGTCGCTATAAATACCTGAATCGGCGTAAGAGATTCTTCCTTCAGGGGATACAGCGCTCGCTTCAACAATCAATAAGCCAGCACCGGATTGCGCGAGCATACCATAATGTTGATGATGCCAAGGTTGCACCTTGCCTTCTTCTGCGGCATACATACACATGGGAGCAATAATAATGCGGTTTTTGAGTGTTATCGGACCTAATTTTAGTGGGCTAAATAATTTTACCATAGAAAATTCTCAAATAATGAATGTGCAGTAAATCACAAATATAATGTACTAATCATTCTACACCCAAGGTTAGGGGCATACGCAAGCTCATTGAATGTGAAAGTATGATGATATACCGAAGAGCTATCAGGAAAAACTTTGTACAAAAAAAGCGAGCCTAATTTGGCTCGCTTTTTTGTTTTAAACTGACGGCTGATAGCTGATAGCTGATAGCTTACAGCTTCACTTACTCCGGCTCATACCCCAAATTAGGCGACAGCCACCTTTCGGCCTCTTCCAGCGTCATGTTGGTACGTTTAGCGTAGTCTTCAACCTGATCCTTTTGTACTGCCGCTACGGCGTAGTATTTAGCTTCCGGATGTGAAAAGTACCAGCCTGATACCGCAGCGCCGGGCCACATGGCGTATGAGCTGGTGAGCTGCATGCCAATGCGTTTTTCAGTATCAAGCAGCTGCCAGATTTTCTTTTTCTCAGTGTGCTCTGGACACGCTGGATAACCGGGTGCTGGGCGAATACCTTGGTAGTTTTCACGAATGAGATCTTCATTCGCGAGGTTTTCGTCTGGAGCAAAACCCCAATATTCTTTACGCACTTGTTCGTGTAAGTACTCAGCAAAGGCTTCGGCGAGTCTATCTGCCACCGCTTTTACCATTATTTTGTTGTAGTCATCTTGCTGTGCATCGAACGCATCAGCTAAGTCGTCTTCTTCAAGACCGCCTGTTACAGCAAATGCACCAAAGTAATCAGGCGTGCCTTTCGGGGCGATATAATCAGCTAAGCAGTAGTTAGCAAAGTCGGTTTTTTCTGTTTGCTGACGTAAATGGCACGATGTGGTTAATAGTTCAGCGCGAGTTTCGTCTGTGTATATTTCAATATCGTCACCCACACGGTTAGCAGGGAATAAACCAATTACGCCAAGCGGTTGCAAACTGCCTGACTTTTCAAGATCGTCTAACATGTCGTTAGCGTCTTTAAATAAGCTTTGCGCCTGCTCGCCAACCACTTCATCGGTCATGATACGTGGGTATTTACCAGCGATTGACCAGGTCATAAAGTACGGCGTCCAGTCTATGTATTGTCGTAAAGTGGCTATCGAGACATTTTTAAACTCTGTCACGCCCAGCTTTTTCGGCACCGGTGGAGTGTAATTATCCCAATCAAGCTTGGCGGCGTTGTCGCGGGCACGTTGAATAGTAACCGGTTTTGAACGTGGTTTTTTGCGTGCTTGCTGCTCGCGTACTTTGACATATTCAGCGCTGGTTTTTGCTAAAAATTCAGCTTTATGCTCTTTCGACAATAAGTTAGAAACCACGCCTACAGCGCGACTGGCGTTATTTACATAAACCACGCCTTTGTCATATTGTGGCTCGATTTTAACGGCAGTATGCGCTTTTGAGGTAGTCGCGCCACCAATCAATAGCGGTAGTTCAAAACCACGGCGCTTCATTTCTTTGGCAACATGTACCATTTCATCAAGCGATGGTGTAATCAGTCCTGATAAACCAATAATATCGGCTTTTTCATCAATCGCGGTTTGCAGTATTTTATCTGCAGGCACCATTACGCCTAAGTCGATAACTTCATAGTTATTACATTGCAGTACTACGCCAACAATATTTTTACCAATATCATGTACGTCACCTTTAACGGTGGCCATCACGATTTTACCGTTAGTAGCCCCTTCTTCTTTTTCAGCTTCAATGTAAGGGTCTAGGTAGGCCACTGCGCGCTTCATCACTCGCGCTGATTTAACGACTTGCGGTAAGAACATTTTACCTGCGCCAAATAAATCGCCTACCACATTCATGCCGTCCATTAACGGCCCTTCAATCACATGAATAGGCTTATCGGCAGCAGCGCGGCACTCTTCGGTGTCTTCATCGATAAAGGTGGTAATGCCTTTAACCAATGCGTGCTCTAAACGTTTTTCAACTGGCCAAGTACGCCATTCTAAATCTTCAACTCGCTCAGCTTGTGCCATGCCAGAGTATTTTGGTGCCAACTCAACTAAGCGCTCACCTGCACCTGGGTCGGTATTTAAAATAACGTCTTCAACTGCTTTTCTAAGCTCTGCTGGAATATCATCATACACAGCGAGTTGCCCTGCATTAACAATCCCCATATCCATACCCGCTTGAATTGCGTGATATAAAAATACTGAGTGAATAGCCTCTCGCACGGGGTTATTCCCACGAAACGAGAACGATACATTCGACACCCCGCCCGACACTTTACAGTGTGGCAAGTTTTGCTTAATGCGACGTGTACCTTCAATAAATTCAACTGCGTAGTTGTCGTGCTCTTCAATACCAGTTGCTACCGCAAAGATGTTGGGATCGAAAATAATATCTTCTGGCGCAAAGCCAATTTCATCCACCAAAATGCGGTAACTACGCTGACAAATTTCAAACTTGCGATCGGCTGTATCTGCTTGGCCGTCGGTATCAAACGCCATAACCACTGCAGCGGCGCCAAAACGTTTAATAATTTTAGCTTGGCGAATAAATGGCTCTTCACCTTCTTTTAGCGAGATTGAGTTTACAATTGCCTTGCCTTGAATACACTTTAAGCCCGCTTCAATGACTTCCCATTTAGAAGAGTCAACCATAATTGGCACGCGAGAAATATCAGGCTCGGAGGCAATCAAATTTAAAAACTTCACCATGGCGGCTTTTGAGTCCAGCATGGCTTCATCCATGTTGATATCAATAACCTGTGCGCCGTTTTCTACTTGCTCGCGGGCAACATTAAGCGCACTCTCGTAATCTTCTTCCATGATCAAACGTTTGAACATGGCTGAGCCGGTCACATTGGTACGTTCGCCAACGTTGGTAAATACTGCTATTTTTTGTGTCATCTCGGCTACCTTAGTTTAAATTACACGCTTCAAGGCCTGATAAGCGCATACGCACTTCAAGCTCTGGCAATAGGCGAGGTTTAACACCTTCAAGCCCTTTCGCAAATGCCCTGATGTGTGCAGGTGTGGTACCACAACAGCCGCCAACAATATTGATAAAGCCAGACTTGCCCCAATCGATAATTTCTTGCGCCATTTCAGGTGCCTCTAAATCATATTCCCCAAACTCGTTCGGTAAACCGGCATTGGGGTGCACTGAGGTGTAAGTTTCACAAACACGCGATAGTTCTTCTACATATTGGCGCAGTAAATCTGGGCCAAGGGCGCAATTGAGACCAATTGAAATTGGCTTAATATGACGAATCGAATTATAAAATGCTTCGGTGGTTTGCCCTGACAGCGTACGTCCGGAGGCATCGGTTATGGTGCCAGAGATCATCACAGGTAATTTGCGACCGGCTTGCTCAAACGCTTCTTCAACCGCGAATGAAGCCGCTTTTGCATTTAGCGTATCAAAAATTGTTTCTATCAAAATTAAATCAACACCACCTTCCATTAAAGCAAGGGTTGATTCAACATACGCGGTGACTAACTTATCAAACGTGACATTGCGATAACCGGGGTCGTTCACATCCGGTGAGATTGAACAGGTTTTTGAGGTTGGCCCTAAAACACCCGCAACATAGCGTGGTTTTGCTGGATTTTTAGCAGTAAACTCATCACAAATACTGCGTGCTAATTTAGCTGACTCTAAGTTTACTTCACGGCTGATGCTGGCCATATCGTAATCTTCCATCGAAATTGTAGTCGAATTAAAGGTGTTGGTTTCGATAATATCGGCACCTGCATTTAAAAAACCACGATGAATATCAGCAATAATTTTTGGTTGTGTAATGCTTAATAAATCATTATTACCTTTAATTAGCACATGCCAGTCTTTAAAGCGCTCGCCACGGTAATCGTGTTCTTCTAATTTGTGTTCTTGGATCATGGTACCCATAGCACCATCAAGAATTAAAATACGCTGTTTTAACGCTTCAATTAACTCGGCGCTTTTGTTTTCTAAATTATTCGGCATAGTTGTTAGTCCTTACGGCTTGGCTAACTAAATTAATATCATAGGGTGTGGTTTGGTACACATAATAATTTAACCAATTCGAAAACAGTAAAAAGGCATGGCTTTGCCAAGTTTTCGACGGTTCGTTATCTGGGTTGTTCTCTGGAAAGTAATTTTCAGGCAATGGCGCATCAGGGCCTTTTTCTAAATCGCGCTGATATTCGCCTTTTAAAGTGTCTGCATCATACTCAGGATGCCCGGTAATATACACTTGGCTGCCGGATTTATTTTTTATTAAGTAAGCGCCTACTTGCTCTGAACCTGCCAGCACAACTAAGTCATCACAAGCGTTGATTTTATCAATATCAATATGACCATAACGCGAGTGCGGCACTACAAAAGTATCGTCAAAACCACGCGTTAAGGCTCCATGTTCAAAGTAACACTTATGGGTAAACACGCCACAGAGCTTATTTTCTTTTAGTTCACGTTTTAAATTATGATGATGAAATAAACCCGCGTGAGCCGCCCAACACGAAAATAATGTTGAGGTTACATGCTGCTCCGCCCAATCTAAAATTACTTTTAGTTCATCCCAGTAGGCTACATCGTCATATTCTAAATGTGCCAATGGTGCGCCGGTAATGAGTAATGCATCGTAATTGTTGTCTTTCACTTCAGAGAAATAACGGTAAAAAGTGTCTAAATGCTGCTCTGAATTGCTACTGCTGCGATGAGTGTCTAAACGTAGTAGCTCTACATTCACTTGTAAGGGTGAATTAGCGAGCAAACGAATAAATTGCACCTCGGTTTCTACCTTATTAGGCATTAAGTTTAAAATCGCCAAGCGCATCGGACGGATCTCTTGGGTTTTAGCGCGGCTTTTTGGCATTACAAATACGTTTTCTTGACGTAACTTCGCAATTGCGGGCAATTCATCTTTAACGGTAATAGGCATACTCATCTCCAAGGCATAATTAACCAATGGCTAATTATGAACGGATAGCTGGAAATTTCAACCTCTAGATGTTTAGATGTCCAAATGAATTTATTTTAGCTATTCTTTTGCATTCTAAAAACCGCTCGCCATAATGCGCCTGTTGATTTTATTTTAAGGTGGTAAACGTGATTGATTGGCTAGGCTTTGGAGAACTTTTTGCTATATTAGCAGCTATTGTTTGGGCGCTTTCGACCATTTTATATAAAGGTTTTAGCCATCACTTAACGCCTATGCAGCTAAACATCAGTAAAGGCGTGTTAGCAAGTGCCATGATGTTAGCTACTATTGCGATTACTCAAGACGCTGCACTACCACATCATCTGACAAGCTGGCTTTGGCTAATTGCTGGCGGGGTGATTGGGATTGCGATTGGCGATAGCGCCTATTTTACTGCGCTGCGAAATATTGGCCCTGCTCGCACGTTAGTTATTGAGTCCCTTGCTCCAGCCCTTGTGGGGGTTTTTAATATCCTGCTATTAAATCATTATTTATCGCCATTTGCATGGTGCGGTATTGTACTTACAACCATTGGCGTAGTAATAGCAATCAAGCCTGAAAAAACATTGCCACAGGTTGATCATCAACATTATCGCAAAGGTGTTTTATGTGCCCTTGCAGCTGCTATCTGCCAAGCGCTCGGTATGGTGATGTCTAAAGGCGCACTCAATAATGAGCATATGAGTAGCTTATGGGCGGCATTAATTAGATTAGCAGCCGGTACGATGACTGTGGCCTTAGTTGTTGCAGTGTTTAAAAGCAGTGAATTTAAACAAGCACTAACTCTAAGGGGAATTAGCGGCAAACAATGGTTTTTTGCGGCTGTGTTTTTAGGCACTTTCCTCGGTTTATGGCTTCAACTTGGCGCAGTTAAATATACCGATCCAGCCATTGCACAAACGATTTTCGCAACCGCGCCATTAATTGTAATGAGCATTGGTTTTATAAAGCGCGAGCCCGTTACCAATAAAATGTTAATAGGCGGCTTGCTTGCTTTAATCGGTGTAGGAGTATTGCTCGCGAATTAGCACATTGTTATTTGGTTGATTCGTTGACTGTTTCACCTATCAACCACTACAATACAACATTGAAATTTTTATTATTATTTGAAGGCTCCTTCCATGGTTTTACCTGATAAGTTTATTTTCTCGATGAGTCGAGTATCTAAGGTTGTGCCACCTAAGCGCACTATCTTAAAAGATATTTCTTTGCATTTTTTCCCGGGCGCAAAAATTGGTGTACTTGGTTTAAACGGTTCTGGTAAATCAACGTTGCTACGTATTATGGCCGGCCTTGATCAAGAGTTTGAAGGTGAGGCATATCCTCAACCGGGCACTAAAATTGGTTACTTACCGCAAGAGCCTATTCTAGATGAAAGCAAAACGGTTCGTGAAACTGTGGAAGAAGCAGTCAGCGAAGTTAAAAACGCGCTTAACCGTCTTGATGAAGTATATAACGAATACGCGATGGAAGATGCTGACTTTGACGCACTAGCCAAAGAGCAAGGTGAGCTTGAAGCAATTATTCAAGCCCACGATGGTCATAACATCGACAACGTATTAGAGCGCGCCGCAGATGCCCTGCGCTTACCTGAGTGGGATGCTAAAATTGAATTCTTGTCAGGTGGTGAGCGTCGCCGAGTGGCTATCTGCCGCTTATTGCTTGAAAAACCAGATATGCTTATCCTCGATGAGCCGACTAACCACTTAGATGCAGAATCTGTAGCATGGCTTGAGCGCTTCTTGCATGATTACGAAGGCACTGTTGTGGCGGTAACCCATGACCGTTACTTCCTCGATAATGTAGCTGGCTGGATCTTAGAGCTTGACCGTGGTGAAGGTATTCCATGGGAAGGTAATTATTCTTCTTGGCTTGAGCAAAAAGATGCGCGCCTGCAGCAAGAGCAAAAGTCTGAAAAAGCCCGTCAAAAATCAATTGCACAAGAACTTGAGTGGGTACGTTCAAACCAAAAAGGTCGTCAAGCTAAGTCAAAAGCGCGTATGTCGCAATTTACTGAAATGCAGCAGTCTGATTACCAAAAACGTAATGAAACCAACGAGCTATTTATTCCACCTGGACCACGTTTAGGTGATCAAGTTATTGAAGTTAAAAACTTGAAGAAAAGCTTTGGCGATCGCGTGTTAATTGATGATCTAAGCTTTACTGTGCCTAAAGGCGCAATTGTTGGCATTATAGGTGCCAATGGCGCAGGTAAATCAACGCTGTTTAAAATGCTCAGCGGTGAAGACAAACAAGACAGCGGCGAAATTAACCTAGGTGAAACGGTTGAACTGGCAACCGTTGATCAGTTCCGTGGCAATATGGATGACAGCAATACTGTTTTCCAAGAAATTTCAAACGGCCAAGACGTACTAAAAATTGGTAACTTTGAATTCCAAAGCCGTGCCTACGTTAGTCGCTTTAACTTCAAAGGTAACGATCAGCAAAAATTTGTTAAGGACTTGTCAGGTGGTGAACGCAACCGCTTACACTTAGCTAAGTTATTAAAAGCCGGTGGCAACGTTATCCTGCTGGATGAGCCAACCAATGATTTGGACGTTGAAACATTACGTGCCCTTGAGAACGCTATTTTAGAATTCCCAGGCTGCGTTATGTGTATCTCGCATGACCGTTGGTTCTTAGACCGTATTGCAACACATATTCTTGATTACCGTGACGAAGGCCAAATTAACTTCTTCGATGGTAATTACACTGAATATGAAGAATGGCTTAAAAAGACCTTAGGCACTGCGGCTACGCAACCTAAGCGTATTAAGTACAAAAAGATAGGTTAAGTTCTAGGTTCTAAACATTTTTTAAGCCCCACATTTATGTGGGGCTTTTTTTATTAACCTGGAATATAGATCAGAGATTCACGATCCAGAGTTCAGCTTATACCAATCGTGTTAAGTTACTGACCATTTATAGCGACAGATAAATGGAGTGATAACAAGACATAAATTTTGACATGTAGTTGTTCTACATGAAAAATTTATAACGCAGTTAGCGCTTTATTTAGCTCGCTAGAATGGTTAAATATTTAAGTCGATTGGTATTAATTACACATACTGACTAAAAAACAAGCTACACTTAATCCTAATACTCCTAAAAGGAATAATGATGGAAAACCGCCGCCATTACACGCGCATTTTATTTTCAACTCCCGCGCATTTAACCAATAATACCCATAGTTACCCTTGCCAGTTGCTCGATATATCATTAAATGGCGCTCTGGTTAGTCGCAATAATAACTTTAACTTTACAAAAAATAGTAGTGCTATTCTTGCCTTTAAACTCCCGCAAAGTGAAGTAATCATCGCGATGACTGTCACTATTTGCCATATCGAACAACAACATATAGGTTTAAAATGTACCCATATTGATATAGATAGTATTACCCATTTAAAGCGTTTAATTGAGTTAAACCTCGCTGACGATACACTACTGCACCGTGAACTTGAGAGTTTGATCCACAGTGCGTAAAGCAAGTAACTGGATTGAAATTGCCCTGTAGGTTACCCTAGAGAAAATTCGCAACGCAATCTGACTATGGCTCTTAATCAACACTTACCGCTGGTTTATCACCCTAACTATTCGTTTAACTTTGATCCTAACCATCGTTTTGTAATGAGTAAATTTGCCCATTTATACCAACAAGTAAAAGCACTTGGTTTGGCGAATAGCAACCTAATCACACCTGAACTTGGCAGCCCTGAGGCGCTTGAATTGGTACATTGTGATAATTACATTCAAGATTTATGGCATAACCGCTTAGATGATAAAGCGATGCGTCGTATTGGGCTACCTTGGTCAGAACAATTAATGGCACGAACTTTTACCGCACCTCAAGGCACGTTGCAAACTGCCCGCTTAGCTCTTGAGCACGGCATTGCATGCCATTTAGCCGGCGGTACACACCACGCTCACAGCGATTTTGGCTCTGGCTATTGTATGGTCAACGACCTAGCCTTTACTGCACAAACGCTGATTCAATCAGCTGAAGTGACCAATGTATTGATTTTTGACTTAGATGTACACCAAGGCGATGGCACCGCAGCCATGTTACAACACCAACCATATGCATATACCTGCTCGATTCATTGTGAAAAGAATTTTCCATTTCGCAAATCCGCCAGCGATCTCGACATTGGTTTAGCTAATAATATGCAAGATGATGAATATTTAGGGGTTGTTGATGATACCTTGCGCTTTTTACTCAAAGAACTTAACCCTGATTTAGTGCTTTATGATGCAGGTGTCGACATTTGGCAGCAAGATGGTTTAGGTAAACTTGATATTAGCTGGCAAGGCATTGAAAAACGAGATCACTTAGTGTTTAAGCGCTGTATTGAGCACAATACGCCAGTGGCAAGCGTGATTGGCGGAGGTTATGATAGAAATCACTTGCGCCTTGCAAAACGCCACGCAATTGTTATAGAGCAAGCCGCGCTGTTTTAAAAGCAGAGTATAAAACTGCTAAAACAGTATTTTTGACTACACTTTTAATTCATACCTTTATTGAGATCGTTATGCGACTGTTGTTTATTTTGTTACTTGCATTTATGTCGAGTATTGCCAACGCCGAAGAAGAAGCTGTAAAAGAAGAGCTTCCGCCGATTAACCCAGCTTACAATGCAGAGCATGCTATGGTGCTCGTTAATCAAGGCTCGCGTATTTTTGCAGTTAGCCTACCGACTTATAAATTACCTCACGATGTGCAAGTTGTTTATCAAATTGAAAACCCAGATGTCGCTTTTTTAAGCCTGGTACGTGATGCAGAGCTTATTACTATTAAACCACAACCATTTAATATTCAACGCCTAATGCGTGGCGAAGAACTAACAATTACGGCAGATGTGTATGCCGGACACTACCAGCGCGATGGCAGTTTGGTTTATCAACATAGACCTATTGTAATGAGTAAATTACTTTATGCGCGGAAATTAACTGATTTGAACGAATCATCGCAGTGGCAAGAATACGACATGATCACCCTCAAAAATAATGAGCGAATCTATATCCATAAAATAACCCAAGCACCGAGTTTTAATCACCTTATTTATGCAGATTTAACCAATGCCTGTTTACAAAAATTTCGCACATCAAAACGCGTCCCAAATGCTAGCGAATTAACCTATAAATTTGCCAACTGTGGCACCTTAAAGCCGCTCTATTTTGATGTTGAAGGTTTGCAGTAAAACATTATTTACTCGAAAATAGTTGCATAGTTATAAACTTTAACCCTTGCTGCATCTTCTCGCTCGATTGTCCTGCAAAACCAAGCCGAGCATAGCTATAGTTTATGGGTTTTAAGCTACGTACTGAGTTGGTAAAGTAAAACTCGGCTTGGGTTTGTAAATATATACCTTGCTTTGCTAACTGCGCTTTTAAGTGCTGAGTGTCTTTATTAAAGTTGACCCACATCGCCATACCGCCGTCGGGCTTTTTATATTCTATAGGATGCCCAAGTGCTTGTAGCTCTATTAAATAGGCATCCATCGCTTCATAGCGCTGTTTATACAGTTTGGTCATACGCTTTAAATGGCGTTCAAAGCCACCTTCTTTCATCCAGTGCGCCACAGCTAATTGCATGATCACATCGTTCTTATGGTTCATCAGCTGCTTCCACGCAGTTAATTGCGCTAATACTTCAGGCGCTGCGCAGATATAACCGATACGTGCAGCTGAAAACATAATCTTTGAAAACGTCGATAGGTAAATAACGATGCCCGCGGGGTCATCGGCGGCCATGGGTTGTAATGGCTGACAGCGATAATGAAATTCATGGTCGTAGTCATCTTCGATGATCATCACGTTATGAGCATAACACAGTTGATAAATTTGCAAGCGCCGCGTTGGCGATAAGGTCACGGTAGTTGGATATTGGTGCAGCGGCGTTAAGTACAGCATTTTAATTGGATAACATTCTAGCTGGGCTTTTAAATCATCAACACATAAGCCTTCATCGTCTTGTTTTATATCAACTAATTGCGCGCCACAAGCAGCAAATGCTTGCCTTGCTGGCGGATAACCTAACGTTTCGACTGCGACAAAATCATCTTTTTTTATAAACGCTTTTGCGATTAAGAACAGTGCTTCTTGCGAGCCATTGCAGATCAATACGTCGCTTACGTTTAAATTACGCGCTTTGTATAAGTAATCACAAATATGAGCTTTTAATTGCTCGTTACCACTGACCTGCCCATAATGCAGTTGATTGATATCTAAGTGATTACACACATGGCTGACGGAGCGTTTAAATTCTTTTTGTGGGAAACTGGCAAGATCAGGCAAGCCACCAGCAAAGTTATATTTATACGCAGTTAAATCCATTCCAGCAGCGGGCACAGCCAATGTTTTAGCAAATTGATAAGGTTTTGCTTTCAGTATTGGAGTACTTGAGGTACTAACACTACTTTGAATGGGCAATGACTTGGTGATCCGATAACCTGAGCGCTGCCGAGATTCAAGCCAGCCTTCCGCTACTAATAATTGCAATGCATTCATCACTGTATGGCGATTGAGCTGATAAGTGTTTGCCATGACACGCGCCGAGCTGAGTTTTACCCCTGGCGCAAGCTTGCCTTGCATTATGGCACTGCGTATCGCGCTGGCTAGTTGCAAATATTTGGCAGGCTCTGACTCATCAAATTCAATAACTAACGGCTGCATTACGACTCCAAAAACACTCTAAACTGGTCTAGTTAAAAATCTAAAACTGGTTGTTTATTACTGACCAAAGTAGCGTACCTTTGTTATTCATAAATAGCAAAATATGGGGCTTATCATGTTTACAAAACACATTCATCAAACCAATAAGCTGGCTTTAGAGCCACTGACACAAAACCACCTAGAGGGGCTATATCAAGCAGGCCAAGATCCACAAATATGGCGTTGGGTTTTAATGAATTACACCCAAACCCGTGCAACTCTCGATGATTGGTTTATCAATACAGCGCAGTTTAATGCCGAACAACAAATAGTCTACGCCATAGTTGATAAAGTAAGTAAGCAGGTGCTTGGTACTACACGTTTATTTAGGTTAGATAAACAAAATCGCAGCGCCGAGATTGGCCACACATTTATTGCTAAAAAGTGGCAACGTAGTTTTGTAAATACCCACGCTAAATACTTGCTACTGCAATATGCGTTCGAAGAATTAGGCTTAGTGCGTATTGCTTTTAATACCCATGAACAAAACCAAAAATCGCGTAATGCTATAGCACGCCTTGGCGCCCGCTTTGAAGGCATTAGTTATAAAGACAGGTTACTTGCCGATGGCTCATACCGAAACACCGCTCAGTTCAGTATTATAGACGAGCAATGGCCGACAATAAAATCTCAGTTAGAAGGAAAACTATAATGTACCCAGCGGCCCATTTTCAACAACATGATAGTAAGCAATTACAACAGTTAGTAAATAACTATCCACTGGCGACCATTTTAATGCCTAATACACAAAACCAACTCAATGATATATGCCGCGTGCCATTATTATATGACCCAGCTCGCGAAGTTTTTATCGGCCATGTGGCCAAATATAACCCCCTGTCATCATTTGATGGTCAATCAGTGAAGCTATTATTTAGTGGCGATGATTGCTATTTATCGCCCGCTTACGCACACAATAAAACCCTACCTAGTTGGCTTTATTCGAGTGTTTATGTGA
This sequence comes from Pseudoalteromonas sp. SR44-5, assembly GCF_014163675.1. Taxonomy (NCBI): domain Bacteria; kingdom Pseudomonadati; phylum Pseudomonadota; class Gammaproteobacteria; order Alteromonadales; family Pseudoalteromonadaceae; genus Pseudoalteromonas; species Pseudoalteromonas sp. SR44-5. Next base: position 540 of record NZ_JACJDT010000042.1, on the reverse strand, counting down.
CAGCTAAAGTGCGTATTGTTAAAGACCAACAGCACAAAGAACAGATCATGCAACGACTAACCGATCACTTTGAGCAACACTTTACTGAGCACGCTACAGATAAATGGCAAATTAATGAGGTACCCGTACAGCAGCGCAAGGCAATGTATCAACAATTAAGTTTTATTGAATTTATTACCATTCATTGGCAGGGCAATTTTAAACTTAGTCAAAACAAGCCAGCTGAAATACGTGCAGCCATAAAGCAAAGTTTAATGTTAGCGGGGAAACTCAGTATTGCTGAGTTAATCAATTAGCGGTGCTATAAAAATGAAAAAAGGCTCCTCGGAGATCTTAGAGCCTTTGGTTAACTTTGAAATAAACTCGGTTAATTTATACCCAAACCACCTCAAGATGCGAGTTTCAGTTGGAATTAAAAAGCGATTTAGGCAAGGCATTGATTGCAAGTAATAGTGGTTCTATTGTTAAAATCAATAACGCAGTATAAATCGCTTTTAAACCAACCCGTTGGGCGTTTCACAGGCACTTACTCTCATCGTT
>NZ_JACJDT010000041.1:0-43337 GCF_014163675.1 Pseudoalteromonas sp. SR44-5 | reverse complement strand
ACATACTCGAAAATACAAGAACAAATGAAAGCGCAGTAAAAACCCGCATAAATAAAGGGCTAAGAGACAGAATGAGCGAACCAACATATTACGAAAACCAACCTACGATATACTGGCACGATTATGAGACCTGGGGGGCGAGTCCGCAAAAGGATAAGCCGAGCCAGTTTGCGGGTGTTCGTACTGATCTTGATTTAAACATTATTGGTGAGCCGTTGATTGAATATTGCAAACCTGTGGCTGATTATTTACCGCATCCTGAGGCATGTTTGATCACCGGTATTACTCCGCAAGTGGCGATGCAAAAAGGTTTAGTTGAGGCTGACTTTATTGCCAAAATTCATGCTGAATTTAGTGTGCCGAATACCTGCGTGGCCGGTTATAACAGCATTCGTTTTGATGATGAAGTAAGCCGTTATAGCTTTTACCGTAACTTTTACGACCCTTACGAACGCGAATACAAAAACAATAACAGCCGCTGGGATATTATAGATTTAGTGCGTGCTTGTTATGCACTGCGCCCTGAAGGTATTGAATGGCCGTTAAAAGAAGATGGCAGCCCAAGCTTTAAGTTGGAACATTTAACGGTTGCTAACGGCATTGAACACGCTGCGGCACATGATGCGTTATCTGATGTAACCGCGACGATTGCTTTGGCTAAACTAATAAAAGAAAAACAGCCAAAACTGTATAACTTCTTTTTTAGTTTGCGCAGTAAAAAAGCCTTAGCTGAGTTAGTTGATGTGTTTAATATGACGCCGCTGGTGCATACTTCATCACGTATTCCTGCTACCCAAGGCTGTACCAGTTGGATTGCCCCGATGAGCTTTCATCCGACTAATAAAAATGCAGTCGTGTGTTTTAACTTAACCGAAGATCCACAGGTATTACTCGATTTGTCAATTGAAGAGTTGCGCACCCGCCTTTATACCAAGCGCAGTGAGCTTGCCGATGATGAACTGCCTGTTGGTTTAAAACTGGTACATTTAAATAAATGCCCTATTTTAGCGCCGGCTAAAACCTTATTACCTGAAAACGCCGCCCGTTTAGGCATTGACCGCGAGCAGTGTTTAAAAAATCTTGCGATTTTAAAAGCCAACCCAAGTCTTCGCGATAAAGTCACTGAAGTATTTAACGATAAGCCCGATTACGGTAAAACCACCAATACTGATTACATGTTATACGACGGCTTCACCAGTCATGCTGATAAAGCTAAATTTGCCATTATCCGTGATGCCAGCCCTGAGCAATTAGCGGGTATGAAGTTGGATTTTGAAGATAAAAAGTTTGATAACTTATTGTTTAAATACCGTGCCCGTAATTGGCCGCAATCGCTTAATCAAGATGAACTTGATCAGTGGCGTCAATATTGCCAAAACAAATTAATGCATGGTGAAGATCAACCATCGTTCAGCGCACAAGATTTTATGGTTACGCTAGAAAATCTCGCCCATGAACATGACGATAATGAAAAAAATCTGACTATTCTAAAAGCGCTTTATAACTACGCGCAAAGTATGTAGTTTGCAGAGATTTAAAGCCGCGAGAAAAGTTTTCGCGGCTTTTTACTTTAAAATTCAAACTCTAGGGCAAGGCGAAAACTATGATCTTTACCTTGTTGGCTCAGCTCTGTCACAAATCCTGCTTCCCACTTTAGTTGTCGCTTCGCTGAAAATCGATGCAGGCCAATAAAACCAGGGCCAATACCAAAGAAGTCTTCTCCGGCGTATAGCTCTAATGCAGGCTGAAACTCAGAGCGAAAACGATAGCGATACTGCGCGCGAAACTCAGTTTCCCATTCGTTTTTAATATCACCGCCCCACTCGTAGACTAAAAATGCATTCATGGTGAGGCTAGTCCGACCAAATTCTTTTTCCCATAAAAAGCCAGTTGTGGCTTCATAACTATCTTTGCCTTCTTGCTTTTCAAGTTCAAATAAGGCGCCCCAATCAGCCCACAGCCGCCCTTGCTCCACCAACTGCCAACGCAGTTCTAGTTCGTAGGCTGAGAAGCCAAAGTTACCGTCGTCATCACGTTCTCCAACCGCATAACCTTCCAAACTCATGGTATCGTTAAACGAGCCACCTAAGCCAATTCGTTGGGCTAAAATATTGCCCTTATCTGTTTGATGAGAGATCAAACGCCATTCAAATTCGCGCTCAAATGGTAGTACGTAAGGGTGGTAAACTTTATCTACGACTATTCCATCGGCTCGCACATTAAACGATGCCATGAACAAAAGCGAAGTTAAGCACCACGCGAGAATAAATCTCATGATGGCTCCTTTTGAGAAAATTGCCGAGTAAATACTATACTGGTGCCAATAAAGGCTAAAACCGCCACTAGATAAAGCCATAATGCAGTTTTGCTTGGCGTTGCTTCATAGCCGACTAAGGCTTTGAGTACACGGCCTAACTCTGAGTTTTCGACTAGCACTGCACGCCAATCAAAGTAGTTGGACGTAATATTGATCAAGTCAATTTGGCTGGCCAGATCTAATACTATCAGTAATTTTGCCGAGGCATTAAAAGCCAAAAACAACATCAGTGGATACACACCAAATCGTGCTCTAACACTATGCAGTAAAAATAATAGCAACACACCAAAACTACCACAGATCCCTATTCCCAAAGATGTCCCTATAAGCAAAGGTTTTGATGTGTCGGTGTTATGCCAAAAACCAACCAGATAAATAAAATAGTGACTCAAATACAGCGCCATAACCGCAACTATTGCAAGCAATGCGAATAAACGCTGCTGTTTACAACTTATTAGTGATGCAACATACACAATGACACACAATAGCATTTGACTAAACTCAAGGCCGCGATGATCAAATAACTGGCTCAACCAAGCGGCACTTTGTACATAAATAATACTACAAAGCAGCCCAACAAAAGCGGTCACTATCAGCACACGCTGGTTTAGCTTTAGCAATGACTGTAACAGCACGAGTAAAATCACGACTGGTAACAGCTGATTTATACTCATCAATAAACTAGTTATCAGCATCAGTCTTTCCTTCTACTAATACTGCACCACGGGCTGTGTTAGGTGAAAACTCACCAAAAAACTCATAACGCCCAGGGCTCAGTGGCCCGATATAAATCACACTACTACGATTTGGATACAGCACTTTCTCTCGATTTAAATCAAAGCTGTCAAACTCTTCTGGCGTACTATCTTGATTTTCAATTAAAAGTTTTAGTTTAGTATTGGCCGGAACAATGATCTCCGCTGGATAAAAAAGGTGATCTTTTAAAATTAATTTATATTCTTTAGCAAAACACGAAAACGGTAATACGCTAAATAGCAGCAGGCTGATAAACCCTAACCAGTTATTCACTCTCTGCTCCTTGCATAAATTCTACTCGTACTTGTAAGCCGCCTAATTCACTGTCGGCTAAAGAAATACTTGCATCATAAATTGTTACTATATGTTCAACTATCGCCATACCTAATCCGGCACCTTGCTCTCCAGAGGGGTGTTTATCACCTCCAACACGGTAAAAACGGTTAAAAATTCGTGCTTTATGGGCATCATCAATGCCAGGACCTGAGTCATCAATCTGCCAACCATACTCACCTTGTTGATTATTTAAGCGGATCACTATATTGCCACCACTGGGCGTATATTTTATGGCGTTACTTAATAAATTACTAAATAAGGTTGCCAAGGTAAATTGGTCACCATTAATAACATAATCATCGCCTTCAATACTGATCATATGTTGTTTTGCATCAAGTCGTTCGTATAGCTGTGCAACCACTTGTTGACTGACCTCTAGCACTGAAATTGGGCTAAATTGTGCCTGCCATTGCTCTGGATAGGTGCGTCCCAAAATCAACATTTGCTCAACAATATTACTAAGTTTATCGATACCTTGCGCCATTGCATCAAGTTCCAAGCAACCGTCACCTTGTGCGCGTAGATTATGAACATTTATTTTTAAACTACTCAACGGGGTGCGTAATTCGTGGGCAGCATCTGAGGCAAAAAAGCGTTCTCTTAAGTAGGCACTTTCTACACGTTTAAACAGATCATTTAACCGTGAGATCACCGGTTTAATTTCGTATTCGCTCACTTGCCAATTAATGGCAGTAAAGTCATTGGCTTGTCGCGTTTTTAATAATGTTGAAAGGCGTGTTAAGGGCCTTAATCCTTGTTTGACAAATAGACTGATCAACACCGCAAGCAGTGGCACACTCCAAAGCAAAGGTGTCATTGCTGACAAAATCATGGTCTCGCTAAGGGCATAGCGTTTACTCAGCGGCTCTGCCACCAGCACTTGTTTTGTCTGCATGGTTAATCTGAATACTCGCATCCGCTGTCCGGCTAAGTTTTCAACACTAAATCCATTCAGGCTTGGTTTTTGCGCCAGTTCAGCTAATGATTTAGACGCGCTAAGCAAATTGTTATCTTGCCAAATTTGAAACAGTAATCGAGTTAGATCACTTCTTAACACTGGCTTGTCGCTGTGTATAGGTTGCTCGATCAGTACATGAGCAATGGTTTGCAATTCGTTATCAAGTAGCAGCTCGGCCTGGCTCATACTTTCGCGGTAGCCTTTGCTGAATGCCAAAAAGCAAGTCAGGATCACCGTTGATAAAATAATCAGCGTTAATCTGCGTTTAATTGACACTAACGTTTACCTACCACATAACCTATGCCACGTAAGGTTTTAATTAGATCTTTAGGGAGCTTTTTACGTAGATGATGAATATGCACCTCAATAGTATTTGAACCTACTTCTTCGCCCCACTCATATAGTTTGCTTTCTAATTGTTGTTTGGACAATACGCGCCCTTGATTTTCAAAAAGTGCTTTTAGTAACATAAACTCTTTACGCGGCAGGTTTACCGGTTGCTGATCAAGTGTGACTGTAAAAGCGGAGGTATCCATTTCTACATTTGCTACATTAATAGTACTTGATTGCGCATGAGTTACGCGCCGACTAGCGACTCTTAAACGGGCAAATAATTCAGCAGGATCGAATGGCTTAGCTAAATAATCATCAGCACCTAAATCTAGCCCTTGTACTTTGTCGTCAATACTACCGCGTGCCGTTAAGATTACTACTGGTAAGTTAGGGCGATGCTTTTTGACGTGTTTTAATACATCAATGCCATCGCCATCAGGTAGTCCTAAATCAAGCACAAGTAATTCGATCTCGTCATTTTCGAGCCATTGCATGGCTGATTTTATACTAGCACAGTGCTCGACACTGTAACCTTGTTGGCGAAGTGAACGACATAATCCTTCAGCCACTAACTTATCATCTTCAACCAGTAGTAAATGCATATTATCTCTTTAGTTTCTTATCTACTTTTACCAATAACTGGGTGATCTCTTGCTGGCGGTATAAATCCGCTTTTGGCCTATCAGGGCGTGCCGGTGCCTGTTGAGCGGCAAGTAAATGTGTTTTTGCCTTTTTGTATTCTCTTTCGTCATACAAAAATGCCGCGTATAAGTAATTACTATCGATACCGTTTGGATTAATAGCAAGCGCTTGGTTAAATAATTTACTCGCTTTGTCATCATCACCAAATCCAATTGGCCAACCCGGTACTTTACTGTAAAGGGTCGCTAAACTGGTGTAAGCAGAGCCTGATAACGCATTGGCATCAATTTCTATGGCTTGCTCTAACTGTGCTTTAGCATCTTTTGCTAACCCTAACGCACCTAAGCCGCCTTTTGCCCCAGCATAACTTGATAGCACAATACCATACCAAATATGGCTTTGTGCCTGATCATCATAGGTCTTTGCAAACCCAGCGGCCTGCTCTGATAACTCTTCAAATGCATTGAGCTGCGCTTTATCTACTAATTCATAATTCACAGTTGCCCAACTTGTTTGCACCTGAGTTAATTCGCTAGCAAGATCGGCATGCGCTGCGCTGGTTAAAAATATCCCAGTTAACAAGCAGCTAGTATAAAGTAGTTTAGTCATAGTCATTCACCTTTATCAATTTTATCTGCAAAAAAACTTTTAATTTTAGGAAGTTGTTTTGCAATTGCGTTATCTACTAAGGATGGAAAAGCACCATTTAGTTTGACAAATAAGCGTTCTGGAAAGCCAATGTAACTGCGTGAATTTCCAGATTTCAATAATGAAATGAGCGCATCTGCCACTTTATCAGGTGGATCCATTGTATTGCCTAAAGCTTTATTCATCGCGCGTACTTGCACTGAATTGATATTTGTATCAGTTGCTCTAGGTGCTAAATATAATATTTTTACATCACAGTGACTGAGTTCGCGGGCCAGCGCTTCGGTCATTCCTCGTAAACCAAATTTACTTGCGCAATATAAGGTTTGATAAGGGTAACCAATACTACCAAACGATGATCCCACATTAACAATTGAGCCTTTTTTAGCTAAAATTTGTGGTAAAAATAGTTGGCATAACTTAATTGGCACCGACAGATTAACGATCAGTAAGTCATCTATTTGCTGCTCCGTCATTTCACTAAAACCTTGCATCACATTAATGCCAGCGTTATTGATAAGCATTGTTGCACCGCCAAGTGATTTAGCATGTTCAAGTAATTTTTGGCGAGTCTGTGCTGATGTTAAATCACCAATAAATATCTCACAGTCTTGGCCACACTTAACCTGTAATACCTCTAGTTGTGCTTGTTGACGACCAACTAACAGTAAACGCCAGCCATGCTGAATCAACTTTAATGCAACGGCTTGACCAATTCCGCCTGTCGCACCTGTTAACACGCAAAGTGGACGGTTCATGCAGTTTGCTCCAAGTCGCTACTTGCAAACTGTGGATCTGTATCTAATTCACGAAAAATATTGCCATATAACTTATAAAAACATTTAGCGGCATGCACAATCGCTTGTTGATCTGCAGGAGACTCTATTTTATTCATCAGATCTTCAAAAAACTTCACATGCTCAATATCCAAAGCCCCATGAGATGTTAAATAGCTAAATGCCTTTTTAGGTAATCCGGTCATATTGGCTATATTACTTGCCGCATTATCGGCTAACGCAATTGAAGTACCTTCGAGTACATGCACCATGCCAAAAAATGCCAATGGATTACCACGATTAATTGTATCGTAGGCATAAGCAACCATTAACTCGGTGGCAAATTTGGGAGCACTTTGACGTACTTGTTGTTTATCAAAACCACAGGCTGCAATATCATTGAGCACCCACTCTTGATGACCTATTTCTTCTTCTATATATTGTGCAACAGCCTCGCGGATCCACTCTTGTTCAGTCGATAATTTCGCGCCCACGGCCATCATTAATGGCACCGTATGTTTGACGTGATGATAGGCTTGAGCTAAAAATGAAGCATACTCAGTTGTGCTTACTTGCCCCTTGAATACTCGAGCTATGATCGGTGCAGCCAGTAAATACTCGCGTTCTGCTTGGGTTTGTGATTTTAATGTCTCGAAAAAATTGCTCATAATATTGCCTCACTGTACAGTGCTGTTAGTTGTGCATGATAATAGTTTGCTATTGCTTGGCGTTTAGGGCGGTTATTACTGGTTAATAATCCCCGCTCTGCAGTAAGTGGTTCAGCTAAGCGATGAAATGTTTTAATTTGGGCATATTCCGGTAATTGTGCGTTAATACCTCTACAATGCTCCGCTAATACCTCATCAGTCATATTTACTGATGCATAAATAAGTGCTACTAAATGCGCTTTACCTTCACCAAAGACAACAGCTTGTTGTACTTCACTGTTACTGAGTAGCAAAGATTCAGGCCACTCAGCGCTGATGTTGCGCCCAAAACTAGTAATAATTTGGTTTTTTAAACGCCCCTTAATAGTTAACCGACCTTGTTGTTGATCAACCAAATCACCGGTTGCATACCAACTCGTTTGATCATGGGGTTGTTGACCTAAATAGCCTAAAAATAAGGGTCCTTTAATAAATAGCTGCCCGTCTACCAGTTTGCTTTGCAAGTGATTTAACACCCGCCCTGCACACTCTATGTCATCATCATTTGGCGTATTTAAGCTCACCACTGATGAAGCTTCAGATAAGCCATAACCTTGATAAACTGGTAACCCTAAACTACGCGCCACAGTGATCAATTCACTGCTGAGTACAGCGCCACCAACGGCAATAAATTTCAGGCTCTTTGGTACTGTCCACCCCTGCTTGGCAAACCAAACTAAACAGGTCAATAATTCTGGCACCAAAATAAGCGTATTCGGTTGCACACGATCAATGGCATTGATCAGTTGACTGGCATCATTTAATTTTGCCCCAGAGAAGCCTAATTCTGCCAGTGTCATAACATGCACTTCACCTGCGGCTAATAACGGTGCAAAAACCCCTGCAATGTTTTCAAGTAATACTGGCAAAGGTAATAAACACAGATGTTTTGGCTGTTTTATCGCTATTTTTTTATGCAATGAGGTCGCCACTTGTAATTGACTTTGTAAAGATAAACACACTCCCTTTGGCTCACCGGTAGAGCCTGAAGTAAACGTCACTTTTTGGGTATCTGTAAAAAATGTTGTAGGGCTCGACGCGCTTACTTTATAGATATAAAGCGGGTAGCGGGTTAACACGCTCAAGGTCGCAATACATTCTAATCCGTCAAGTTCACAGGGGGTGTCGCTGATAAAATGCGAAACGCCGCTTTTATTCACGCTATTAGTTAGCTGTTGTGGGCTAAAAAAGGTCGGCAGCGGAATGCTTACTTGTTGTAACTCAATCAATGCAAAGTCAACAATTAACCAAGCAGGCGTATTGTCCATTACAAACGCCACGGCTGACATATCAAGCGCTTTAAAGTCGATAATTAACTCGGCTACTGCTTGCATCAGCGTCTGTTTACTGATCGGCTGCATTTGTTGGTCATGATGATCAACAATCACAGTATCAAGCGCTGCGTGTGGTAGTTTCGATAAAAACCCCATTATGCCTCCAATTGCGATGCTAATTGGCAACTCGCTTGATGATAGTGCTGTTTAATATTAAACAAATGAGGTGTATTTATTACGCAATCATGAGCAGCCGCTAAATCAACCACACACAGTGTTGGTTTATTTTCATAATAAGTCCCCCAATCTGCTGGGTTATCAAGTGCCTGACTATTGGCTAATGCAATTTCAGTGCAATTAACTGAGAGCATTTTTAATAATGCTCTAACCTTTGCAGTGGCACAAAATACCAAACGTTTTGCGCCAATTTGATAAAGTGCTTCATTCATTAGTACAAAATGAGCGAGAGTAGCTTTGCGATTTGTTGAGCATAAATTACCAAGCTCGTAAATATCTTCCCTCGGTACATCAACAAAGTATTCAATCGGCTCTGGTAAGTATTGCTCGATAAAAAGTGATTGAGTAGCAGCTCTAAGTCCCAGCGTGCAAGAATCAGCGGCAATACTTAATTGGCATAACACCGGCATAAACTGCTTAATATTGGCGCCGTAAGCTCTGGCAAAACTCGCTTTAACGACTTGCTCTAATTGCACACGAAATGGCATGTTTGCATTAGCACACACATAATCATGTGTGTTGGTAACAGGCAAATTAGTAACTTGAAGTGATTGCATAGTGTTCGCTCTTTTTAGACTATGGGTAAAATCTAACGAGCAAAACTTAAATAAACCTTAAGAAAAATTAATTTTTATAAAAAAACCCAAACAATGTTTGGGTCAGTGATTACGTAACTGGAGATTTCAGGAATAATAAGCCACATCTACCCGCTAATTGCGGGCTTATGCAAGTAAATTTAAGACAGTTAGCGTTTAATTTACTTGCTGGAGATAGACTTATTATCCGACGCTCTGATTATCTATTTTTTATGTAACGCTTCGATGCGCGCCAATAAGCTTGATGTGTCAAAACGCCCACCACCAAGTGCTTGTACGTCAGCGTAGTACTGATCGACCGTCGCGGTCATTGGTAAAATGGCACCATTATTTTTTGCTTCATCTAACGCAATACCTAAATCTTTACGCATCCAATCAACAGCAAAACCAAATTCGTACTCACCTGCCCACATGGTTTTGTAACGGTTTTCCATTTGCCATGAACCAGCCGCACCTTTTGCAATCGTCTCAATGACTTTTTCGCCATCAAGGCCTGCTTGTTTGGCAAAATGTAAGCCCTCGGCCAAGCCTTGCACAACGCCCGCGATACAAATTTGATTAACCATCTTACACAACTGCCCAGAGCCAACCTCGCCAAGTAACTGGCTAAAACGGCTAAATGCCGCCATAACTGGTTGTACTTTTGCAAACACTGCTGAGTCGCCACCAGCCATGACTGTTAATACACCATTTTCAGCACCAGCTTGACCACCCGATACTGGCGCATCAATAAACGCAATATCTTTTAGTGCCGCATTAGCGGATACTTCGCGCGCAACTTCGGCTGAAGTCGTAGTGTGATCGACTAAAATAGTGCCTGCTTGCATACCTTTAATCACCCCGTCAGCACCATAAACGACTGAGCGTAAATCATCATCGTTACCTACACACATAAATACGATATCTGCATGTTCTGCGGCTTTTGCTGGCGTTAATGCCACCTGACCTGCGTATTTTTCTGCCCATTGCTGTGCTTTTGCTGTGGTACGGTTATACACGGTTACTTGATGACCGGCAGTTGCTAAATGACCCGCCATTGGATAACCCATTACACCTAAACCGATAAATGCGACTTTCATTGACATAAAATTGACCTATTTCAGTGGTAACTTAAAAAGATAATTTGATTATCTCAACCGAACAGTAAAAAAGCGAATGAAAAAGTCTTCATTAAATTTCTTCATGGACGAGACAAAATAGGTAACCTATGGATAGCATATATCAATTCAGTGCCCCGCTTTATAACGGCGAAAATTTTTCCTTAAGTCAGTTAAAAGGCAAAACGATTTTAATCGTCAATACCGCCAGTAAGTGTAACTTTTCGGTGCAGTTAAGCGCACTTGAAAAGCTGTATCAGCAATATAAAGCACAAGGGTTTATTGTGTTAGCATTTCCGTGTAATCAATTTGACTACAATGAGCCAATAGACAACATTGATATTAAAGACTTTTATCAACAACAGTTTAATGTTAGTTTTCCTGTGTTTAGTAAAGTAATGGTCAACGGCCCTGATGCTCATCCGTTATTTAACTATTTAAAAGCACATACCCGAGGAATTGCACAAAATCGTGCTATAAAATGGAATTTCACCAAGTTTCTAATAAACTCTGAGGGACAATTGGCGGTACGTTATGCACCGCGCACTAAACCCGATACCTTGAAACAGGTCATAGAGAGTAATATTAATGATGCAACTAACGGTAGCGCTTTTCAGTTCGCAAAAATATGAACATGCATCTTTTGATGCCTGTTTAAACAATCAAACACGCATCAAATTAACCCGTTTTGAACAATCTCTTGATGCGAAAAGTGCCATACTTAGCCAAGGCTTTGATGCTGTATGCGTATTTGTAAACGATATCGTTGATAAAACGGTTATTGATCAGCTTGCTCAATTCGGCGTGAAATGTATTTTATTACGCTGTGCTGGCTTTAATAACGTTGACCTAGCTGCGGCAAATGCCCATAACATCAAAGTATGCCGAGTACCCGCTTACAGCCCTGAGGCAGTTGCAGAGCACTGTGTGGCATTAATGCTTACCCTCAATCGCAAAACTCACAAAGCCTATAACCGTATCCGTGAAGATAATTTTGATTTAAATGGCTTGCTTGGCTTTAACTTATTCAAGAAAACCATTGGTATCATTGGCTGTGGAAAAATTGGCTTGGCTTTAGTAAATATACTCAATGGCTTTGATGCAAATGTATTGGTTTGCGACCCTTATGCAGTACCAGGCAATTATACAATTTGTGATCTAGACACTTTATTAAGTCAAAGCGATGTGATCTCTTTGCACTGCCCGTTAACCGAGCAAACTCATCATATGATCAACGAACACGCTTTTGCCAAAATGAAGCAAGGGGTGATGCTTATAAACACTTCCCGCGGCGCATTAGTTGATAGCAAAGCCTGTATTGGCGCACTTAAAACTAAAAAATTGGGTTATTTAGGGCTAGATGTGTACGAACAAGAGTCAGAACTATTCTTTAAAGACCGCAGTGATGAAATTATGCAAGACGATGTGTTTTCGCGTTTGGTAAGTTTTCCAAACGTACTGGTCACCGGCCACCAAGGCTTTTTTACCAAAGAAGCATTGAGTGAAATTGCGCAAATCACCGTAAATAATGCACTTGAGTTCGCTAATAACCAACCACTAAGTAATGAAGTTAAATAAGAGGTTGATTTAGGTGCTAGATGCTAGATGCTAGATGCTAGGTCAAAGTTTAAAAACTAAGGCAGAAAAAATCAACCAAGTTAGCTTGGTTTAAACCGGTTAAGTTGCATAAGCTGAAGTAACAAATATCTGTTCTAACACTTTTAACTAATAATTAGAGTTGGCTGGCAGGCTGCTATGAGCGATAATCGGACACTGAAAAAATTAAATTTATTCATGTGTTTTGAGTAGAAACCTAATTTTGTCCAATAACATTATTAAACGCCGTTTTGGGGCAAAATAACATGCATGATTCCTAGCTGTTTTAATTACTTGTTTACAAAAGTAATTATTGGTGAAATTATCAGGGTATGTAATATACGCCGTTTTGATGTGTTATAAACCACCAAAATGGTGTTCAATAAGCTGCTAGCTCACCAAGGTAAGTGTAAACATCTATGGATTTATTTGAAGATATAGGCTTGTCAGGTAAACAACATAAAAACTTTGTTAATATACTTAAGCAGTCTATGAAAGCTGATAGAGCAGAGCTCTTAAAATGGTGTAATGGTTTTCCTGATAGAGACAATAAACTTGTTACTGAATTTCAAACGACATTCAATTCAAGCTTTTGGGAAATATATTTATATGCCCTATTTAAAGAAATAGATTTCAAAATGGACTGGTCTTATTCAAGACCTGACTTTTTGCTTGAATATAAAGGTAACAATGTTGTCGTAGAGGCAACCATATCTGAATCAGCAGTTGGTAAAACTCCTGAGTGGGAAAAAGATTTATCGAAAGGTATTCCAGATAGGTTCAAAGACATGAATATGGATTCTATTATTCGCCTGTCAAATTCGATAAATAAGAAGTACATAAAGTATAAAAGTTCATATTCTAAGCTAGAACATGTACGTCCCAATCCATTTGTTTTGGCTGTAGCTCCATTTGAACAGCCTCATTTTAACCTTCAATGTGAAGTGCCAATTATGGCTTTATTATATGATTTTTACGTAGACGAAGATGCATATAACGATGCGCCTCATTTATTCCCAAATGGTCCTCCTGATGTGAGGCTCGGTTGGGTCGAAAAAGATAATGGTACTGAGATCCCACTTGGCTTATTCGAAAGTGATGATTACTCTGAAATTAGTGCAATTATTTTAAGTACAACTGCCACATGGGGTAAAATTGAAGCTATGTCAGGTAATTGCGAAATTCAACGCGCAGTGTCCTCGGTATGGTGGTCTGAGGTTGATAATAAACCTATTCAGAGGCATTCAATGACAAACCAAAATAAAGAGAATGTTAGAGATGGTTTATACGTTTTTCATAATCCTTATGCTAAGAAACCAATAGACCCTGATATGTTCAAACTAGATGGTGTGACTCAGGTTTTTGTTGATTCTGATACAAAGCGTATTACGAAAGAAAGAAATGGATTTTGCCTTATGCATCGGCAAACAATAAACTTTGTATCTGAGAGCTAAAAAGCGCTTTAAATACAACAAAAACAGTTGGTTATATTTCGCCTTGTTCCACATTATAACCTACAATTTTTGTCTGCTTAAGCGGGCGTTTATGCTGCTATGGAAAGTCGGGGTAAATTAAATTGAGCAAAGTATTACGCATTTTATCTATTGTATTTGCTTCTCTAAGTCTAATTAGCTTATTTCAACACGTGTTTGATGTTGGATTTGTTTCTATTTTTTCAGATTTAATTGAGTATTATCGAAATGCCTCACAACAACTGTTTAGCATTTTTGAGTTTTTATTTACATTTAATATACCTCAAGCATTAAAAGACCTTTGGTTGCTTTCGTTTATTGGGGCTGGTGCATATATAAAAACTCCTAACATAGAAAATAGCCGCTTACTTCGTAACTTTGAAATATCTCAAGAGAATAAGTATTGGAAACCAATTTTTTTCTTACTAATGGGGGGCGCATTTATAGGCGCTGGCATATTACTTTCTATATTTAATCCATTAATATATACCGACTCTATGTCTGAAGAACCGCAGGTTTTAATGCGTGGTGCAGCTAGAAACGGTTTTATTGTCATTATTGGGGTTTGCGCTTTCTTTGTGTTAAATGCATATGCTCCTTCAGTGTAAAAGCAGCATAACAAGAGACTAAGATTACGACAGTCCGCTTATGGCACAGAGCCGTCATTCGGATCTAAATTGTTTATGCCCCCAAAATAATTTAACGTAAATACTCTAAAGCAAACTGTAATAGAGATCTGCATAATGCTTTACCTTAGTTAGTTAAATTTTCTGAAACAAAATCTATGAACTTCCTAACTTTTAACGGTTGTTTTTTGTCTGCATAAAGAAGGTGGACATTTCTAACTTTTGGTTGACACCCTTCAAGTACTCTAATGAGTTCTCCAGATTGGATGCTTTCTTCAAGCAAATGATAGGGTTGAAGAATAATGCCAATCCCCTTGAGTGCTGCATTTTTTAGTGCACTACCATTATTACTAATGAATCTACTGGTTTGTAAATGTAAGAGGTCAATTCTAAACTCCTTTTTAAAATTAGAGCTATCAAACCAAGGTTTAAAGCCTAAAAAATGATGATTTTCTAAATCCGTTATATTTTTTGGGGGACCGTTAGTTTTTAGGTATTTTGGTGAAGCACAAAAAATAAGTTGTTGGGAAAAAACTCTCTTTGAGATGTAAGAAGCGTCTTTCAAATCTCCGACTCTGAAAACGATATCATAATTGTCTAAAACAACGTCAGTTAAAGAATCGGATAATGTAAGGTCTATTCTTATTGCTGGGTTGGCCTCTAAAAAGTCGGCAATGATTGTTGTTAATACATGAGTACCAAAGTTGTGCGGAGCATTCACGTTAATCAAACCTTCAGGCTCTTTTGTAAAATCATCCATTGAAAGAACTAAATCTCTATATTGCTTTTGTAACGCTTTAGCTTTGTTTAGATACACCTCACCAGCTTCTGTTATGTTTTGTCCTCTAGTACTTCTATTAAGTAGTTTAATATTTACTTCCTTTTCTAGAAAATTCACGTATTTGCTTACCATTGTTGTGGAAATATCAAATTTCGTTGCGACTTTCGAAAAGTTTTTTTCCTTGCAAACAGAAATGAAAATCTCAATAGCTTTTAATCTGTCCATGTAAACCTCTGGTTTAAACTGTTTTAATCAAAAGTGGGTTAGTGATTTTATCCTAGCAGTATAAAATGGGCTCGTAAATCAAATGGAGTCAATATGGAAACTTACCACTTAATTAGCTTTGCATTAGTGTCATTCCTGACTGTGCTTAGTCCAGGTCCAGCTGTGTTATTTACAATTCACAATGTGTTTAATGCAAATTCACAAGATGTACTGAAGGGGGTTCTGGGTGTTGCAACAGGAATATTAATAGTAGGTTTCTTTGCAACGTTGTTAATCATGTTTACAACAGAAGCCGTTGGCGGCGCATTTAAGGTTCTTAATCTTGCAGGAGCTTTTTATTTTTTATATTTGGCAGCAAATAATCTTAAGGCATTTAAATATAAAAATAGTTTGAGCAATGAACAGAAAAAACATTTTTTTCACGGCCTAGTCATCAGTCTACTGAACCCAAAAGCACTTGCTTTTTTTATATTCATCTTTCCTACATACATGCAAGAAAATTATATTTCTGCGGGTATAGCAACACTATTAACAAGTATTTTTGCTTTAAATGTATTACTTGTTCATTGCTTCTATTATTTTAGTTTTAACTACTTAACTAAAACAATAGGCATTGACAAGTTCGCAAATTACTTCAATCGACTATCAGCATTTACTTTTTTTATCTTCGCTTTGTTTATGTTTAATCAATTTTTAACAAGCATTACTCAATAACTTAAGGTATCACTATGATTGATTTATATTACTGGACTACGCCCAATGGTCATAAAATTACGATGGCACTTGAAGAGCTAGGTTTGGATTACAATTTATATCCAATAGATATATCTAAAGGGGAGCAGTTTTCACCTGAGTTCAGCGAATTGAGCCCCAACCAAAGAATACCAGCAATAATCGATAACGCCCCATTCAATACTTTTAAACCAATCAGCATTTTTGAATCAGGCGCTATTTTGCAATATTTAGCTGAAAAATCAGGGAAATTAATCGGTGAATCTCTCACTGATAAATATAAAGTCTTACAATGGTTAGCTTGGCAAGTAGCCGGACTTGGCCCTATGGCTGGACAGAATCATCATTTTATACATTATGCTTCTGAGCAAGTACCTTATGCAATTAACCGCTATCAAAATGAGACGAATCGTCTTTATAGTGTTATGGACAAGCAACTGGCGCAAACTGAATATTTAGCTGGTAACTTTTATTCAATTGCTGATATCGCGTGTTACCCTTGGATAAGAATACATGCTTTTCAAAGTATTGATATTGAGAAGTTTAGTAACCTTAAGCGCTGGTTAAATAATATCAAAACGAGACCGTCAACAATTAAAGCTTTTGAGGTGGCAAGTAGAATTAATACCCAACCTACGGTTAATGAAAAGGCGTCGCACCTACTTTTTAATCAATCGCATGTTAAGTGATTTATTTAGGAGAACAACATGATTAAATTGTATGAATTAGCAGGAAAAAATGGGGTTATTTTTAGTCCTTATTGTTGGCGTATAAGAATGGCGTTAAGTTTTAAAGGGGTGAATTTTGAATGCGAAGAAGTCGCTTTCACGGACATTAAAAACATCAGTAAAGGGCTATTTAAAACGGTGCCAGTAATATCAGATAACAACAATGCTATTAATGATTCATATGATATTGCTGTCTATCTGGACAAAACTTACCCAGATACACCTTTACTTTTTCCAAATGAAGATTCAAAACAAACCTTTAGATTTATTGAAGCGTGGTCTAACTCGCTTCATTCTGATATCGCACAGATTGCAATTTTTGACATTTACAAAAAATTACAAGATAAAGATAAAGCATATTTTAGAAAATCAAGAGAAGCTCTTTTCTCAATGCCTCTTGAAGATGTACAAGAAAGGAAAAGTGCTGAAGCTACATCTAGTTTACTAAAAAAATTATTGGTTTTAGAAAAGTACCTCACAAGAGCAAGGTTTGTAGGCGGTTTAAATCCAACATATGCTGATTTCATCATTTTTGGTAGCTTGAAGTGGCTACTTCAAACGAGCGAACCTTTCAGTCATCATGAACTTCCAGAAAAGACTAGAGAATGGTATGTCGAGCTTTCAAATCGATATAGTGCACCTTCAAGTTAACGTAATGTCTTTAAAAATTAACCTTAGAAAAGGGACTGGAGTAATGATTTGCTCTGCAATAAAAGTTTTGTGGAATGTAATATGTATATCCGCTTTGTAATTAACGAATTTTGTCATGAGTCAAATCAGCGTCTAGGTCTATTTCTTGCTGTTAGGTATATGAAAGATGATAATAAATTTTTGGATTATGAGTTGGAACAAGCAGAGAGCATTATGGAGTGGTTTAACAACCACCTAGAATCGCCATTGGATTATTTGAATGCTCAAAAACTTAGAAAAGCTGATATTTTCATAAGTTGGTTCAAAATATCGGCCAAAAAACATATTTCTAAGGTTAGAGAATTTGTTGTATTGCTAGAAAGTAAAGGTATCGTAGTTGAAAAAATCAGAACAGAAAGACCTGGAAAAATAGTTTATTCAGATGAATATCAAGTGTTTGCTAAGCCATTTGAAAAGTATTAACTTTAACCACCCCTGATAGTTTAGCTGTACCACTTATCAATTGGAAAGTACTTTACTGTTATACATACACAGACATATATAAATTTTACCTAAATCAACCTCAAATAAAGGTTATTAACCCGTATTTGAGATTTTAAATTACTGTGTGGATGCAATTCACTCTAGTTGATTAATAATGGATTGTAGTTAACTGTTTTAAGAGCTGATACCAAAAACGAATTGTAAAAAATAAGAGACAATAGATGACAAGTGATACACCAAAAGACTATAGCGAGGATATGTATAAATTCTACTTTGAGGTTGGTGAGTGGAAGGGCGAAGCTCTTACAATCATTAGCTCATTTCTAGGTCATTATCATTCGAAGAATATAACCAAATTAGAGTTTGGTTATGAACTGATAATGCCTATTCAGTGCGTACCAGATTTGGTGTCACTTTTGATTGAGAAAAACATAGCTATTTATCAGATAGTGCGTGGTGAAAAAACACAAGAAACTTGGCGGTTATGACGAACTTGTAGAGTTGAATCAGTTTTTGTCACATTTTCCCTGTCCCTTGGTTTTAGTGTTTAAGGTGGATAGCTATTTTGTGTAATGTACTTTATTAAGATGTTATTAGCTTTGAGGAGATTATGGAAAGTATAATAAAACAAGCAATTCAATTGCGAAAAGAGGCAAACATCATGAGTCAATAGCGTTACTTGAAACGCTACTAGATAATGAGACATATTCTGCTAAAGCTCACTTACAAATTGCTTGGTCGTACGACAATCAAGGTAAAGAGAAAGAAGCGGTTGAGCATTATCTGACATCTCTTACAGGTCCTTTATCATCCATTGAAAGATTCGATGCTTTGTTTGGACTGGCAATTAACTATCGAAGCCTTGGTATGTATTCAGAGGCCCTAAGCTATTTCGAGCAAACGATCAGTGAGTATCCTAGTTGCATTGAAATCCAACCTTTCTATGCCATGTGCCTTTACAACATAGGTCGTCACAAAGAAGCAACAAAGTTGCTGCTCGAACTTTTAGTATCCACGACGAATAGTAATGCTATTAAAGAATATCAACGAGCTATTTCTTTATACGCTCAGGATTTAGACAGAACTTGGTAAAACGAAACACATTTACTAGTGGCAATTCGAGCAGATTTACAATACGTAGTTATCAGTATTATTAAGTCGGCTTCAATGTCCGCATATGGCACATCTGTGACAGTCAGACTTGATTGAGTCCTATTTATCGGTTCTGACAAATCAAGTTAAGATGTAATCACATAGGTCTCTTAAGTACGTCTACTTACATTTTACGGATAGCATTCACTTTATTAATCTTCTTAATAACTCCTGACTCAAAAAGTTGCTGCGCGCTGGACTTGAGCAATTGAGTTTCCTCAAGCGTTATATGCTCTTTAATGATTAAGTTTGCATAGATAATTTGCAACTGGTTTATTGCACGGCTTTTCTTTCTGCATTCAAAGCACTTGATCGCATGTGCATCAATCCAAAACTTTAATTCTTCAAACCAATATTGCTGCTCTTTAGCAAAAAATATAAACGCTCTATGACAATCGACACATTGCTCTTCTATATCAACATAGAGTTGCCTTGGATATAAACTGTCACATTGTTTTTCGATAACTGCGGGGATTGCCGTCTCAGGAAAGTAGCGAACACTTTTATACCACCAAAAGGCATTCTCGATTTCTTGCTTTGTATAACTATTACCAGAGAGGATTGGCTCGCTGCCATATCTTGGGTGGTTTACATAATTGGTCATCTTAGCTATTTACCCAGCACAAAAAGGATGGCTAAAGCGCCGACTGCTAGAGCAATAATTAAACTTTTATTTAGTTTACTCAACCAAGGAGAAACAATAACGTCATTTTCTGAGTCGTTTACTCGCGGTTGAGGCTGTTGAGCTGTTGGTCTTGCTGGCAGTTCGCTGTCTGCAAGCTGCTGCAAAGTCATTACAACCTGTTCAGGATTAACATGGTCGCCATTTGCAATCGTTATATTCTCAATAATGCCACTGCAGTCGGCCATTATTTCTAAAACAACTTTTTCAGTTTCAACATCAAATAACACATCACCGGCATAAACGAGTTGGCCTTCACTAACATAAAGTTTAGCGATATCTGCTGTGTTTATTGAGTCTGGAAGCGTGGGGACTTTAACATCTATGTTCATAATTCCTCCCTGGATATAATACCAATCGACTTAAATATTTAACCATTTATCTGTCGCTATAAATGGTCAGTAACTTAAAACGATTGGTACAACACTATATATTAACAATTAAAACTAAAAAACTGACAGCTAAATTATCAACCAAACGCGACATTAGCGAACACGGCGGTCATCAGTATCGGACACACATAACGTATGTACTGAGCAAACCAATAACGCATGCCACTTGCAGCCTCATTTAATTGATTACCACGGCGCCACAACCACCCTACAGTGATAAAGTAAAATAAGCCCATAAGCGGTAATTGATACTGAGTCAGTACCATGATCACTAAACCAAATAGCCAATCAAAATTGAAAATAATCAACGATGACGCGGCTAAAACCGTTAAGCTCACTAAAAACGTCGCTTTTTTACGCTCTACTTGATGGTTTTCAACTAAAAAAGCCACTGGAATTTCAGTTGATGAAATAGTCGAGGTAAGTGATGCAATCGACATAAGTACAAAAAACAGTAAACCAACCAATAAGCCAATTTCGCCCATAGTATTAAATAACTGCGGTAGAATTGCGAAAATTAGTTGCCCTTCTCCCACTAATTTTCCATCACTAAATACTTGCACGCCATTGTGCTGCGCCACGTAAATTGCAGGAATAATTAATAAACCCGCTAAAAAGGCAACCCCTGTATCAAGTAACGCTACCGACGCGGTTAACCGCGGCAAATTAGCATCAGGCTGCAAGTACGAGCCATAAATCATCATACAACCGACACCCAGTGACAGTGAAAAGAACGCCTGTCCCATTGCCGCAATAATTAAACCTGGGTCGAGTATTTGGCTAAAGTCTGGCACTAAATACGCAGCAAAGCCTTCACTTGCGCCATCAAGCGTGGCTATATAAGCAATTAGCACAACGAGTAACACCAATAGCATCGGCATTAACCGTCGCGACCATGTTTCTATGCCAGATTTAACACCTTTGAGAATAATACTCGCAGTGAGGATCAGCATCAGTGGTGTAAATACAAAATTACGCGCCATCGAATCCGTGTGCAAAAACGTACTGACGGTGGTAAATCCAAAAAAGCTAGCAATGGGTTCAAGGGCATAAGCAAGCATCCAACCTGCAACAATTGAGTAAAAGCTCAGCATCACAATCGCACCGGCTAAACCTAAATAACCAGCAGCAGCGCCTACTTGCGGTGCTTGCTCTTGCCATGCTTGTCTAAGTGCTTTAACCGGATTAGCTTGCGCTTTATGGCCTAAGTACAACTCAGTGTATAAAGCTGGCAAGGCTAAAAAAAAGATAACTATAAAATAGACTAGTAAAAACGCGCCGCCGCCATGATTTGCCGCTTGCGTGGGAAATCCCCAAATATTACCTAATCCAACTGCAGCGCCAGAAGCTGCTAAAACAAAGCCAAGGCGGCTTTGAAAACCATCACGCAATTGTGCCATACATCTACAAATCTGTTATTATTTTTCATTATTGTGAATTAAACCATATTTAACTCTCACAGAGTAATAAATTTGCCTTGGCTTAATTAACCAGCGCACAACCGCACAAAATATAAACATGTTTGTTCTTTTATCACTTTAATTGTGGATTTTATGCCTGCATTATTTTTTCAACAGCAACTCGTTATCACCAAACACAGCGTGCAGCCATTCAATGCGAATACTATTTTATTATTTGATGCCCAGCAGTTAAATGTTGATGAATTCGATTTAAACGCACTATTAAGCCCATTTGAACTGACGGTGATCACCCGTAGAAAAAGTTACAAAGCCAAGCAAGAATATTTAGCCACTCGGCTACTGCTTAAGTATTTGGTAAAACAAACGATGCCACAATTTCGTGAGCTAGCAAATAACCATATTAGCTCTGAATTTGACCAGCAAAGCAGTAAATTACTGCTTCATATAACTGACTGTGACACAGTATTGCGTAGTTGTTTATCCCACTCTAATGGTTTTGTGGGTGCTGCATTAAATGTAGAACGAATTGAATTTGGTTTTGATATTGAAAAAATAAACCTGAAGCGCCCATTTGCAAAGCTCGCTAAGCATTTTTATCATCTTGATGAGGTAAATTTAATAACGCAAGATCAGCAAAGTGCAGAACGATTTTTTAGAATATGGACCTTAAAAGAAGCACTTGCCAAAGCCACCAGCCAACCAATTGCAAAATTACTCAGCCCCAATGTATTTACTGAACTTGAGCGAGCAAATTTAACAGCGCTGAGTTGTCAATATCATGAGTTTGATATTAGTGTGGTAAGTGACAAGAGCACTGTCTGGCAGTGCTCTGTGGTAAATTCTACCGCCCAATTACGCGGCGTTTTGAACTTCTAATAAACGGCTGTGGATCGCTTGCACAACAAAGTCTGACTCGCTCTGCTCCACTAAAAAGCACAGGTTATGTTTACTTGCGCCATGACAAATTAAGCGAATATTAAAATCGCTTAATACATTCATTAAGTTAATTTCTTGCTGACGTAATTGAATTTGTGAACCAATTAATGCCACTAAGGTTAAATTGTTCTCAACCGACACGTGGCAAAACTCCGCTAACTTATCAAGGCATTCTTGATCAAGCTCAGGACGCGAGGCATTTGGCGCATTATCTAAAGTAATTGCAACACTTATCTCTGAGGTAGTTACCAAATCAACCGAGATATTAAACTCACTTAAAATTGTAAACACGTGGGCTAAAAAACCACTAGCCAAAAGCATTTCGGGGCTTTTTAAGGTTAACAATATTTGATTTTTACGCTGCGTGACAGCACGAATTCCGGGGATTTGTGATTTCTCACGTTCGATCCAGGTACCACCACGTTCAGGCTCACGGCTAGAACCAACAAACACACTAATATGGCTGCGGCTCGCAGGTAAGATAGTTGCCGGATGTAATACTTTCGCCCCAAAGGTAGCCATTTCGGCCGCTTCATCAAAACTTAAACGCGCAATCGGCGTAGCCTTAGCACATAAGCGCGGATCGGTGCTAAAAATGCCCACGACATCAGTCCAAATGTGCACGCTTTTAGCGTTTATAGCTTCGGCCAGTAATGCCGCACTGTAATCTGAACCACCACGACCAAGTGTGGTAGTTTGACCATGTGCGTCGCTGCCTATAAAGCCTTGAGTTACAATAACCTGTTCAGCTAATAACGGAATTAAATGCTCTTTTGCGGCCATTGCTGTTGCAGCTACATCAGGGGTTGCTTTAGAAAACTGGCTGTCGGTTTTTAATACCTGTCGCACATCAAAACGCACCGCATTTAAGCCATTTAAACGCAGTACCTGAGTAAATAAATAGGATGATAAACGCTCACCAAAGCTCAATAACTCATCATGTTGTTGCTTTGATTTTAGTGGCTCACTGGCAAGTGACTTAAAAGCTTTAATGGTTTCATCAAAGCCATGAGCTAAATCAGCATCCAATGACAGCTCATTTAAAATAGCTTCTTGAATAGCAATAACGCCAGCAATGTTCTCATTGCGCTCATCTGCTGATAAATCTTTTTTACATAAGGTCACAAGGTGATTAGTCACTCCTGCGCTGGCACTGACGGCCACTACTCGTACGTTGTTATCGGCTACAATAATTTCACTGCAACGGCTCATCGCTTCAAAGTTAGCCACACTGGTGCCACCGAACTTTGCGACTACGTAGTCTGATTTTTGATTTTGTGCTGACTGTTGCAAGTTAGTTGCAGCTAATTGGGTATTCATGTCGTCTCCTTTTGTGGCATTCATACCACGATAAAACAAGAAGAACTTGGCAAGGGGGTGCTCGATAAGAAAAGTCCACTGCCAGAAGCTCTCCACCTAATTGGTGACAGTTTTGAGGATTCAGCCCCATAAACCGAAAAACCACTGTGACGTCCAGTTGCTTTCCTCGGCGAGTACTTCCCTCCTTAATGATTACAGGCATACGTCGCCTAACATTAAGTACCTAAGTACCGCACCTCTTCTGAATGTTAGATTAATTACGTAAATTATTAGCAATTAAATAACAAAACCCGCTATTAAGCGGGCTTTGAAAGTTATCGTTTAGACGTCTAGCTGTCAAGTTGTTTTAAATAATAAAAGCAATTAAATAAAACTACCTGCTAAATACGATCCCATATAACCAATTGTATAAGCGATTAATAAATACACCGACATACGTAAATAACTCATAAAGGTAAGCGCTTTTACTTTACTCATAGCGATAATACCGGCAGCCGAGCCAATAATAAGCATGGACCCCCCCACCCCAGTTGCATACGTAAACGACAACCATTGTTGTGGACTCATCACTATTTCAGCTTTAAGTAACGCAGCCGTTAGTGGTACGTTGTCAACCGCAGCTGATAATATACCCATTAAATAATTAGCGTATTGTGCTGGCATTAACTCGTAAAGGTGAGTGAACTTACTGAGCATACCGACTTCTTTCAGGGCGCCTACAAGTAATAATACGCCAACGAAGAACAGCAAGGTGTCGTATTCTATTTCGCGAATATAATCGATGATTTTTTTATTCACATCTTTTTTGCGCATTAAAAATTGCGCTACTAAAAACATCAACGACAAACCAAATAAGAAAGTTAACAAAGGCGGCACATGATAAAGCACGCTTAACGTTAATGTCCCGACAATCGTTGATAAGAAAATCACTGCAATAGTGATATCTGTTTTCTCAATGCGACGGTCCTCTTGTTTGGTAAACTCAACTTGGCCGTTGAGCCCAAATGACAGCATAATGGCCAATAGCGCCACGCTAAATAACGCAGGCACAACCAACAATAGCAAGTGACCAATGGTAACTTTGTCATCAAGGAAAATCATCAAGGTAGTAACATCACCGGTAATTAACGACACTCCGCCCGAGTTCACACTAAAGATGATAAGCGTAGCGTATTTAATTAGCTTTTTCGGATCGAGTTTTAACGACATAACCACCGCAAGGGAAATTAATGTGGCTGTGATATTGTCTGAAATCGACGAAAATAAGAAGGAGAACCCGCCAATCAAAAACATCAGTTTGCGTTCGCTGATAGCACTGGGCATTATCTTATGCACAATATTTTGGATAAAACCTTTGGAGTTCAAATAGGCTACAAAGGTCATTGCAGCCATTAAAAACAACCAGAGTGTGGCAATCTCTAAAATATTGTGGTCAAGTTGATGTTGTACGTTTTCGGGGCTTTGCCCGTGAAGCGGCGAGATAAATAAGATAATCCAGCATAAAGTACCAAAGAAAAGCGTGGTTTTGGCCTTGTTTACATGGATAATATCCTCTATAACGATGAGCACGAATGCTAGCGTTATCAGGGTTAGGATAATTGCAGTTACCATGGTGTTTGAACAACCTTTATAAAAATGTAAAAATTGTATGTTATGAGCCGCAGGACGACACGGCGCGCAGTCTAGCACCAAAGAATGTGTAAAACTATTGTCAATTTGCTTTTCTACGACTAATCGCTGAGGCCTAACAAGCCGGCTTTACAAGATAAATTAGGATTTTTGGAGTTTTATGATCCCAGCTAAAAAGTTGCTA
Source organism: Pseudoalteromonas sp. SR44-5 (assembly GCF_014163675.1). NCBI lineage: Bacteria > Pseudomonadati > Pseudomonadota > Gammaproteobacteria > Alteromonadales > Pseudoalteromonadaceae > Pseudoalteromonas > Pseudoalteromonas sp. SR44-5. Next base: position 17,650 of record NZ_JACJDT010000041.1, on the reverse strand, counting down.
AATACCCTAACAGAGCACTGGGGAATGTTAGAGCTGCTATTTAAACGTTTTAAAATGGCTGATTTCAGCCTAAAAGACGTGCAAAATGCGATCAAACAAAAACAACCTACGTGGTCAAATGAGCGCATTTACAAAGAAACCAACCGCCTTTTAAACCAAGATATTATTATTCCCTTGGCTAAATCGTCACAACTTGAAATTAACCGTGCAATTGCAGATTTTGCCACTTTTTTATTGCAGGAAGAACATTTAGGCTTGGCGCAAGAAATTAGCGTGCTGGTTGAAGATTTAGCCCGTTTGGGTAACCGTTTAGACAATGCCGGTAGTAATGAAGACTACGACGAGATGCGCCGTTTTAGCCGCATTATGGATGATCGGGTGCGTAAAATAATGAAACTATTTGCCCACAACGAAAATGCCATTTTAAATATTGTAGAACAAGCAAAAGCTAATAATGCGGTGCAATCATTACAAAAGCGTTATCAAGCGGTGATTGAAGCGTTTGATGAATACATTGAACCAATGCTTGAAATGGTTGATATTCGTGGCGATTTTCATGCTTGTTTTAATACCATCGAAACACAAATCAGTACGCAAATCGAATATATTGAACGCAGCGGTAAAGCTTATCAAGATAAACGCATGCTTGAACGATTACGTACCCGAATTTTAGAAATGCATTTAGTTGGTCGCGAAAGCCTGCGTAAAAGTGCCGATATGCTAATGCCACTGCGTGAAGAGTTGCGCCGTAATAATATGATCACTCGTCAAGCAGCTAAAGTACTTGGTTTAGTACGTAAAAATGGCGTTGATAATATGCTCAGCGCCGTACAACCACATTTTGTCTCTGACACGCAGCGATTCTCATTGGGGCAACAGCGCCATATGGTCGCTTATATGGCTGCACTTGTTGAGTTTGAACACAGTGAATACGAACTTCCTGATCAACAAGATGTGCCTGCTTTTGTTACGCCAAATATTCCAGATTACAATAATGTTAAAGCAAACTTTAAAAAACGCTTCAATGCTAAACGTAAAAAGCCACAACCATTATTGACCTTTTTAGAGCAAAGCTACCCCGACCTTGAAGCTGACGAAATGCTGTTTTTATATCAAAAGCTGGTAAGTGACAGCGATATTGAAATCAATCAAAGCGATGAAAAAATGCGCGTAAAAATTGCCGGGCAACATTTTTCTCTTTTCCCTTTTAATTCTAAGCCTGTTGACTCTCAGCAAACACCAACAGTGGATGAGTAACCGTTATGACACAGATAAATTTAGATGAACTTAGTCATCTACAAGCAATTAATAAAAAATTAGTCACCGGCTATCACATTAGCGAACAAGACACCGTAATGTGGCAAGAGCTTGATCAACAAATTGATCATTACCGCGCATTATTCAGCGCCCTTGGCCACGATTTACAACATGACAGCCGTGGTTTTTATTACTTTGCCAGTGATGAAAGTACACCCAATATGGGGAAAATTTCCCGCGCGATTGCCTTAACCATTTATATCTTAATTGAGCACTATGCAAACTCAGGTAAAGACCCAATGCGTGCCTTATTTGATGAAGTGAATGATTTAGAACTGATGCAAACTTTAGTGCAAATGAACAAGCACTTATTTGATCAACTCGAAATTTTTTCAGGATCAGACCTACGTAAAGACGTGTACTTACGCATGATTCGACTTGGCCTTGCCCGTGAAGTAGAAGGCGGCTTTATGCTGCAAGCACCTATCTACCGTTATATTGATGCCTTAATGGAAGTAAACGAAGAAACCTATATTGGAGAGGACGAATAATGAAAAACCTATACGGCCTCAGTAAGCTGGCATTATTAAACACCGCCGGTTATGCCAAATGTGTGATCCCGCTTGATAAAAGCAGCTCAATTTGTGCACCAAATAACACCGGTAAAAGCTCGGTGATCAATGCTCTGCAATTTCCGCTTATTAATGATTTACGCCTAACAGAATGGGACGGTCATGATTTAGACGAAACCCGTAAATTTTATTTTTCGTCAGATCAATCCTATATTTTACTCGAAGCCGACCTACCCCATGGCCCGGTGGTGATTGGTGTAGCTGGGCTTGGTAAAATTGCCGGTTACGCACATCAGTTTTTTTGTTACCAAGGCAAGCTTGATCTTGAGCAGTATACTCAAGGTAAAACCATCATTAAGTTCACTAAACTGTTTAATCATTTAAAAGAGCAAGGCTTTAACCCTATTGAGCTTAAAGCGCAAGAGCTCAACGCACTATTAACGGGTGGTGCCACGCCATTTGATGGCGACATTAACTTAAAGATGATCCCGCTTAACAACGTGCAAGATTCGGCAATTTATAAAGAAATTTTCCGCCGTATTTTGAACCTGCATAAATTAGGCGCTGCCGACGTAAAGCGCTTTATGTTACGCGTATTTGAACGCCACATGTCAAACTCAAAGGTCGATTTTTATGAAGTATGGCGTCGCTCCTTTGATAAAGTAAACCGCGCAAAACGTGAGCTAAAAGCACTCGAGTCGATGCAAGAGCCTATCTGCGCCCTTGAATCTATGCTTGAAAACCAAACCGTACTCAAAGGTAAATTAGCCGCATACGCCCCCAAAATTGACCAAGCATTAATCGATTTTGATAGCTACCAAGAGGCGCAATTGAGCGAGCTTAATGTTGCCCTTGAAGACATTGAACACGAAAAGCACGAGTTTGAACAAAAACAACAACTTTATGTACAACAATCGCGCGATATTGAACGCAGGCAAACACAAATAGAGCAATGGTTTTTAGACTTTGGTGCTCTAAAATCTGAATTTGAATTGGTTAACATGGCAACCTTAAAAGTAAGCCTTGGTCAATTAAAGCAAGATTACGAGTCACTATCGCATTCTATCAACAGTGCACAAGGGCAAAGCCTGCATACTCTTGATTACCGTATTAGTGAAACACAAAAGCAGATCAAAAGCTTAAAGCTACAGCTTAAAAATCTTGAGTTTAATTTATTTACCCGTATGCGCGAGGATTTATCACTTAAAGAAGTTGAAGAGATCTCGCGTATTCTAAACCCTGACATTCTGTCATTTGCCACCACCAGTAATGGTGATATAGATATCACTGATGAAGATGCCTTTGGTGCATTTTTAGAGCAATTATCAGATAACGTGAAAGGCGGCGTGCTTACCCTGCCAGGCGCGACCATCAAGCTGAAAAAACTCTCACCGGTGCAGATGCAAAGCGGTGAAAATAAAGAGCAACTTACTGCGCAACTCAGCGCCCTAGAACAGTCACTCAATGAATTTAAGCAACAGCGTGATGTGGCCGCCAATGTGGCCGACAAACAAAAAGAAAAAGATGCCTTATACGATGAACTCATGGCAGCAGAAAGCGCACTTAAACGCTTTGAACAATTCCAGGTTATGCTGCAATCTATTGATGCACAAACACTCTTAAAAGAGCAATTATTGGCTGAACGCGAGCAAGTTGATAGCTACTTACAAGATATTCAAAATAACAGCGGTTCAATTAGTGATCGACGCTCGATTATTAAATCGAAAAAAGATTTAATTTCACGCCAAGCCGAGCGCCTACGCCAAGTGAAATCTGAACGAATTGACCACACGCTGGATTTATATAGCGGTAAAGTCACCCCGTATATGATTGATGTGCAAATTGACTTTGATAATCTCAGTGACTTAGTTCATCACTTTAATAAAGATTGCCAAGAGCTGCGTAATTTTGATATCAACGTTCGTAATACCTATTTGCATATTTACAATGCCGGTATTACCAAATTTGATAACGAAAATGACGAGTTTAGTAAATACCAGAAATTGATTGGCGCGTTCCATAATATTGATAACGAACGTGATGCGGTTGAACGCCAAGCCCGGGTTGCACTCACAGAAGTAGCCGCGACGATTAAGGGACTGCGTGAAGATTTAGACAGACTGCGCCGTGAAATGAACAGCTTCAATAAAGGCATTAGTCAGCATCGTATTTCAAACTTACAAGCATTTAAAATTAACGTGATACCACGCAAAATGTTGGTTGATAGTATTGATACCATAATCAGTACCTCAAATCAGTTTGAACAAGGTGATACGCTGGATTTACTCAGCCAAGAACCCTACAGTGAAAGTGCTGTCAACGAAGCAAAAGATCACTTAATTAAACTTGCCTCTGATAAAGCCGGTTTAACCCTTACTGACTTATTTGATATTCGCTTTGAAGTAGTAAACCGTGCAGGCGAAACCGAGCATTTTGAAAAAATTGATTCGGCTGGCTCAAACGGTACGCGTATCACCATAAAATTATTATGCGGTATGTTGTTTATCCGCTACTTATTAAGCGACCAAGAGCAAAACTTATACCGCATCCCGATTTATATTGATGAAGCGGCCGATATCGATCCGCAAAATCAAAAAGCAATTATAGAAACCGCACTCAGCTTTGGCTTTGTGCCAATATTTGCCTCGGTGAAACCACAAATTAGCTGTGATTATATTGTGCCAATTCGCTCCGTTAAAGACGGCGCCCAGAACTGGGTAGATGAAAAGGATTGGATAGAAGTAGAGCATGAATAAGACAATAGCCACGTTTGTGTAAATTAATGCATCATTCAGTCAAGGACGACTAGACTGATCAACATCTACTTTGTACACAAATTACAGGTAAAAAATAACATTTCCTTGAATTAATTCTATGTTATGTTATCAAACGAATAGTAATTAAATTTGCCAAGGAGCAAACTCCATGAAAAATATACTAATTGCAGCTGCTGTATTACTACTAGCAGCGTGTGCAAAAACGCCTGATATTGACTACGACAAATCTGTGGACTTTGGTAACTACAAAACGTTTGCTTGGTTTCCACAAGCAACCTTGGCTGACGCTGGTAACTATCAAATCAGCCCATTGATGGAAAAACGTGTGCGTGAAGCGGTAAATGCACAATTACAAGCAAACGGTATGACACCTGCCGATGAAGCATCAGCAGATGTGTTAATTAACTATCATGCCTCTGTTGATACTAAAGTTGACGTTGATACATTTAATGTAGGTTACGGTGCACGTTGGAACTACTGGGGCATGGGTTATAACACGCAAACAACAACCCATGAATATGATGTGGGCACTTTAGTGATTGATGTTGTTGACCGTGCCTCTAACCAGCTTGTTTGGCGTGGTGCTCGTGAAGGTCGCCTTCAGAAGAAACAAACACCTGAAGAGCGTAACAAAGCAGTGCAAGAAGCCGTTGCAACAATTTTAAGTGGTTTTCCACCAGAAAAACTAAAATAACACTTTAAATTAGCATTCAAAAAAGCTCACTATTTAGTGAGCTTTTTTGTAAGTCTTATGCCTCTTTTAGCACATTCGCCACAAATTCTGTGAACGAATTGGCTATAGGACTAGTAAAGCTAGCATTGTATACATTGCTTGTATCGGGTCTAATATAAATAGTACCATCTATATCGTTTGAAAAGACCATAAGAAACCCATATCTAAAATGTTCAGTGTGCTTATTTTGTTCGTAAATATCTAAACGTTTTATCTCAGGGTTAATCCCATAAATAGGCTCATCAAATATTTCTGCATAATTTAAGTTTACCAGGTAATCAAAAAAATCTTTTGGTAAATCAATATTTAATCTTGCTTCTAGATCATAAACTTTTTTTCTTGCTTGGCCTTGGCCAACTACACTAGAATGATCTTTCAACATTTCTACTAGATTCATAAGTCCTTCTTATAATTAATTATACATAGCATTTTTTATGAAAGTTAAACTATGCAGGTTTATTAAATTAGTAAATGCTAATCCGCCTTATATTTATGCAGTAAATCTAGCGGTATATGGCAGTAATCATCTGGATGATTAGTTAGTCGGTCTTGGTGCTCAGCATCACTGGGGACGTAATTTGTTAGCGGTTTAACCTGCACAGCTATTTTGTCGGCATCATCTCGTTGGCTGATATAATCGCTTGCTAACGTTAAGTGACTTTGCTCTTCACTATAAATAGCCGTGCGGTACTTTTCACCCACATCATCACCTTGCTTATTAATACTGTATGGGTCAATAATTTCAAAGAAATAATCAATTAGTTTATTAGGCGTGACAGCATCAGTATCACAAATGACTTTGACACACTCTGCATAACCATCGTACTCACTTTGTGTATTATCACTTGTACCATTAGCCCGCCCTGCTTCTGTAATAACTACTCCGGGTAAGTGCTTCATAAACTCTTGCACGCCCCACAAACACCCTCCCGCAAAATAAATAGTTTGCTGGCGAGCATAAAAGTTAGCTGGTTGTTTTTCATTCATAGAGGGACCTAATATATTTAACAAGCAAAGACAGTGTAATGCTTTCATTTTAAGAATGATTATCAAATGCAGTTTTTTCGAATTAATGTACAATAGCGCCAAAAATCGTGACTGTTTAATTTTGCTATTTTATCACGCTATAAAAAAGTGTTACGACTTTAATTTTTAGCGCAATCGCACATAAAGAATATGAGAAAAACAACATGAACCGTACCTCGCACCTTATTATACCCGCAGTACTTGCCAGCATATCCAGTGTTGCTTATGCGGCAGATGACTCTGAAGAATCGACAACCATTGAGCAAATAACAATCGAGGCATCCCCTACAGCAAATACGTTACCAGTAGGTACCTTTGACTCACCTATATCAAATTTAGAGTATGACCCTCGTGTTGATTTGCAATCGCGTAACATGGCAGAAGCACAAGCTGATGTTACTATTCGTGGCGGTATCTTTGAAAACACCGGTTTTAGAGTCGGCAGTGCTACTTTACTCGATCCGCAATCAGGCCATTATTTTGCAGAAATTCCTATTGCACCGCAAATGCTCACTGGCGCAAGTGTATTGACCGGTGCTGATAATGCACTTTACGGTGTAAATAGCTCAGTAGGTAGTGTGTCGTTTGGTTGGAAGCCAATTACGACTGGTGGCAGTGTATCTGCAGGAGTCGGCACTAACGACTTTAATTTACAGAGTGTTCATGCTGGTAAAAGTATCCCTTTAGATACAATCGCCGATTGGCGCCTAGGTTTTGAAGGTGAATATTCTCATTCACAAAGCGATGGCTCAATTGATTTTGGCGATCATGATTTTAATCGCGCTACTGCTCGTGTGCAATTAACGAGTGCAGATTCACAAACTGATTTATTTTTTGGCTCACAAGAGAAATTTTTTGGCTGGCCGAACCTCTATACCCCATTTGGCGTGAATGAAACAGAAGACTTAGAAACGCAACTGTTAATGCTTAACCATAAACAAAGTTATGCAACAAACAGTGAGTTTGAAGTATCGGCTTATTATCGAAAAAATAACGACCATTATATTTACTCTCGTGAAAACCCAAGCGCGTTTGAAGCTTTTCACGAAACAGAAGTTAAATCATTCGCCATCTCCGGGCGACATGCTCAAAACGATGTGTTCTCACTAAACTACTCAGCACAATTTATTGAAGATTCCATTGAATCAACCACGCTTGAGAATAACTTTACTTCGCGTAACTATTATAAAATCAGTGTATTGCCAGAATACACTGTGGCTCTTGAGAACAATCAGCAGCTAACAGTGCGTTTAGGCGCAGCCTTCGATGATACCAACCGCGATGACTCACAATTATCGCTGATAGGTGATATCACATTCAATACAATTAATAGTAACGCCACTGAGCGGACATTTTATTTATCCTACGCTGAGGCCAGTCAAGTTGCAGGTTATACTGCTATTGGTGGCAATGACTCTGGTGGATTGTTTAGAAGTAATTATAACCTTGAGCGTGAAACCACCAAAAACTTAGAACTGGGTTTATTACTAGAACAACAAAGTTGGCAGCTTAATTCGGCTATTTTTTACCGCCAAGATAATAACTTAACTGACTGGACATTTAGCTTTGATTCAACCTCAGCGCGTTTTGCCGAACCAGTTGATATTGATACCGCTGGCCTTGAATTTTTAGCCACTAAGCAATTTGAAAATACTGAAATTATAGCCAGTTACACCTACCTCCATAAATCAGAAACCTATGGCTCGCCAGATGTCGATGCAAGCTTTTATGCCTTAAACTTCCCTGATCACCGTTTAACTCTTGGTGCTGTATGGAGCCCTACGGATATATTAGAGTTTCGGATTGATAATGAATGGCGTAAACAGCATAAAAATGCCCTGCGACGCTCTGATGATGAAGCCTTGTTTACTCAGCTGACGTTAAAAGTAACGCCACCGATACTGCAAAACTTCTTTATTACTTTAGCAGCAGATAACCTTTGGGATGAATCGTTTGAGGAAATTCCAGGCACACCTGGGCGCGGTGAGCAATACACACTAACTGCAACTTATAGCTGGTAAATAAAAAATATGTATAAAAACCGCATTTTTAAGATGCGGTTTTTTTATGTCATTTGTTCAAGCTCGGTAATTAATTGCAGCGCTTGCGCATTCGTTGTTCCACACACATCAATCGTCGCACTAAAATCACTGCATACTTTTGGCCGCCTTTCATCACCAAATAACTTACATAAATTGTTGTTATCTAACTGAATACAGCGCTCTCCTGCTTTTTTGCCATTAGGCATCCCCGGAATTGGTGAGCTAATACTTGGTGCGATACAACAAGCCCCACACCCGAGTCGACACGCCATTGGTGATGTATTCATCTTTGCCCCTTTTGTAATCTATTTCGCTAATTTGTTAATTGTGTAATGACTTGTTACATCTTAATACGCCTTGTAAACACTTTATTCATTATAATTGCTGTGTCACCTAATTATGAGGAAAGCCCTGTGGCTACTAAAAAACAAATAATTCTACCTATTGCCGTATTAGTCGCCGGTGTAGGTCTTGCGGTTGCGTTTTCAGCAATGAAACAACCGCCAGAAGAAAAGCCAGCACAAGATACACGCCCTCTGGTATCAGTTAGCGCAGTTCACCTTGATGCAATTACGCTAGACGTAAAATCGTATGGTGTAGTAAAAGCAAAAGATCACACCCCACTGGTTGCGCAAGTAAGCGGTCAAGTGGTATTTGTCTCTGAGCAATTTGTGCAAGGTGGATTTGTCAAACAAGGCGATATTCTAGCACGAATAGATCCAAATGATTATGAAGCTGCGTTAATTGAAGCCCAAGCAGGCATGGCGCAAGCCAGCTCTGATCTAGAAATTGAGCGAGCGCAAGCTCATGTAGCACAGGCAGAGTGGGATCGAATAAAAGACGATTCAAATCAAATGATCCCATCTCAATTATATTTACGCAAACCACAATTAGCCGAAAAACTAGCGCGTTACCGTGCAGCACAGGCATCTGAAAAACGCGCAAAACGTAATTTAGAGCGCACATACATAAAAGCGCCTTATGATGCGATTATTTCTGAACGTGCAATTAGTTTAGGCAGCGTAGTTAATCCTGGAAGCCAATTTGGCGCTCTCAGTTCAACCTTAGTGGCTGAAATTCGCCTTCCTGTGGCAGATAAAGAATTACAATACCTAATCGATAGCGGTATCGGCGCGAATGTAACACTCAGTGCAGACTATGCTGGTAAGCCAACTACTTGGCAGGCAAAAATTGTCCGCAGCGAAGGTGTTATTGATCAAAAAAGTCGTATGAGCTATTTAGTGGCGCAAGTAAATACACCTTATGCCAGTGAGCAACCGCTGCGCTTTGGCTCTTATATCAATGCGACCATTTCTGGCCGCGAGCTTGATAATGCGATTATCGTTCCTCATCACTTAGTGAAAAACGGTAAAATAGTGGTAATGAATGATGATTTAACTCTTTCGTTCAAACCTATTAATATTATTAGAGAGCAAAATGGCATGGTCATCGCTTCACAAGGCTTAAATGATGGTGAGCAATTGATCACCTCGGCTTTAGATTTCCCAACCGAAGGCATGCAAGTAAAGCTAAATGACTCTGATAAACCTGCAGCTGCAACTCAACTTGCACTGAAAGAGGAATAGAGCATGACCATCCATAGCGAAAAAGGCTTAATTGCCTGGTTTGCTCGCAACCCTGTTGCAGCAAACCTATTAATGATTTTTATTTTAGTGGGTGGTATTTTAACCGCGTTTTCTATTCGCAAACAAATGTTCCCACAATTTGAAAATAACTGGATCAGCGTCCAAGCTGTCTACCCAGGTGCTGCCCCACAAGAAGTAGAAGAAGGCATCACCATCAAGGTAGAAGAAGCTCTCGAAGGCCTAGAGGGTATTAAACGGAAAATTACTTATTCAAACCGCGGTTATTCTCAAGCGTGGATCGAAATTGAAGAAAAATATGATACTAAAGAAGTGCTCGATGAAGTAAAAATGCAGGTTGATGCAATCAACACCTTCCCTGCAGACATGGAGCGTCCTATTGTGCGCCATGATAAGTTTGAGCAAGAAGTAATGATCCTCGCCTTATACGGTGACATGAGCAATTATCAGCTCAAAGAACTTGGCAACAATATCAAAGACGAACTGCAAGCACTGCCACAAATTAACTTAGTTGAATTTAATGGTGGCCTTGATTATGAAATTGGTATTGAAGTTAGCCCTGATAAACTTCGTGAGTATGGTTTAACTTTTAGAGACATTGCGAATGCAGTGCGTGCTTTTTCAGCCAATATGTCTGCAGGTCAGATTCGCTCTGAAAACGGCTATATTTCGATGCGGGTTGAAAAACAAGCTTACCGAGGGGATGAATTTGCCAAACTGCCATTGATATTACTACCAGATGGTGCACAAGTGTATTTAGGCGATGTAGCAACCATTAACGATGGCTTTGCAGAAGGCTTACAATACTCTAAATACAATGGTAAAAATTCCTTGTCGTTTGAAGTAAATGCCTCAAAAGATCAAGATATTACCAAAGTTGCAAAAGTTCTTAAGCAATACCTTAATGATAAAGCAGGTCAACTTCCAGCGGGTGTTAAACTCACGCCGATTGTCGATTTAACCTACTACCTAGAGGGTCGATTAGACATGATGATCGACAACATGGTGTGGGGTGGTCTATTGGTTATGGTGGTACTTGCGCTATTTTTACCCCTACGCTTAGCATTTTGGGTGATGATGGGTTTACCTGTGTCATTCCTTGGCGCGTTTTTAATGATGCCGATGGGCTTTTTAGATGTCACCATCAACTTAGCATCACTATTTGCCTTTATATTAGTGCTAGGTATTGTGGTTGATGACGCCATCGTCGTAGGTGAATCAGCCAGTGCTGAAATTGAAAAACATGGCCACTCTCTTGATAACGTAGTACGTGGTGTTAAGCGCGTCGCAATGCCTGCCACCTTCGGTGTCTTAACTACCATCGCTGCTTTTTTACCGCAAACTTTAGCAAGTGGCCCTGGTGCTGCGTTTTCAAAAGCCATTGGCGGGGTTATTATCCTGTGTTTGATTTTCTCTCTGATTGAATCAAAACTTATTTTACCAGCCCACATAGCAGCAATGAAACACCGAGAACCAAATCCGAAAAACCCATTACATCGCCTCCGTAAAGTGATGGATGGCGGTTTAAAACGGTTTGTTGATAACTATTACACGCCATTTATTGGCCATTGTATTCATTATCGTTATACCGTAATTATTGGTTTTATTTGTGTATTAATTGTCAGTGCTGGGATGTTTGCCGGTGGTTTAGTGAAGTTTGTAGCGAACCCTAAAATTCCTCATGACTTTCCACGTATCTCAGTCGAAATGAACTTAGCATCGTCTGAACAAGCAACCCTAGAAACCGCGCAAAAAATAGAGCAAGTTATTATCAATGTTGATAAACAACTTAAAGAGCAATATGGCACAGCTATGGTACGCGATCTTTCCGTTAGCTTACGTGGACGTACCGATGCCAGTATTATGGCGGTATTAATTGATCCTGAGTTACGCCCTATCGATACCTTTGCATTGAGCGCACTATGGCGTGAACAAATGCCTCCTTTACCGGGCGTGAAAACACTAACCATTCAAGACAGTATTATGAATGGTGGTCGAGACGACGGTGATGTGAGCTTCCGCCTAGAAGGAAAGGATGCCAAACAACTAAAAGAAGTAGCAGCAAAACTTAAAGAAAAACTCAACACCATGGAAGGTGTGGGTGATGTAAATGACTCAATGCAAAGCGCTACAGATGAAGTACAGCTTGACTTAAAACCACTGGCGTACAGCATGGGTTTAACCCTTGCCGATGTTGCCTCACAAGTCAGCTTTAGTTACTACGGCCTTGAAGCACAGCGTATTCTACGTGACGGCGAGGAAGTGAAAGTAATGATCCGCTACCCTGAAGAAGCACGTAACTCGATCAGCGATATCGCCAGTGCTCGTATCATTACACCTAGTGGCGCAGAAGTACCTTTGGCTGAAATTGCCGATGTAAAACTGGTTGATGGTGTAAACCGTATTCGCCGCGAAAACTCAAAGCGTACTGTTAACGTATGGGCTGCGGTTGATACCGACCAAGTTGAACCTTTTGCCATTGCTGAAGAAATACGTGATGAGTACTTACCGGCACTACTGAAAAACTACCCAGGTGTACAAAGTAGTGTTGCTGGACGTATTCAAGAAGAAATGGATAGCGTTGCTGAGCAAGTGCGTGATTTTGCACTTTCAATGATGATTATCTTCGCGTTATTGGCAATCCCACTACGCTCATACTCACAACCATTGATTATTATGTCAGTGATCCCATTTGGGGTTATTGGTGCCATGTTTGGCCATATGATTTTAGGCATGACTATGAGTGGCTTATCAATTTTCGGGATCATTGCTGTAGCCGGTGTTGTTGTGAACGATTCATTAGTAATGGTGGACTTTGTTAATAAAGCACGTGCTGACGGTGTAGCAATTAAAGACGCAGTAATGCAAGCTGGTGCACGTCGTTTTAGAGCGATTATGCTCACCTCAATCACTACCTTTATTGGCGTGTTACCGATTATTATGGAAACCAGCCTACAAGCCAAAATTGTCATCCCAATGGCAGTATCACTGGCCTTTGGTGTGTTATTTGCCACGGTGATCACGCTGATCCTGATCCCATGTCAATATGTCGCACTAGAAGATGCTAAACGATTAATTCGTAAATGGCGTGGAAAAGAAGCGCTGGTAGATGGTGAATCAATTCATAGCAAAGTGAATACTATAATAAACCGCTCACCTTTATAAAATTTGATATCCCAACCAACTAGCCCGAGCTGTATACAGTTCGGGCTTTTTTATTTGAATCAAAAAACGTTGAAGGAATTATCTTTAAACGAAATCGTAGAAAATATAAATAAAAATGCCTCTGCAAAAAAATAGTCAATCCCTTTTGATGTTGAATTGACTGATTTTATTGCAGAGTGTGTTAGGTAATTAATTTTCCAGAACACTAGGTTCAAGTATACCTTTATCAATTAGTTGGCTTATCATCGTACGTGCTTTTTCTCTGCATACATCACGCAATAAACGCACTGCAGGCGTTATTGATTGACGGCTTGGACAAATTAACCACAGCTCACCACAGGTATGCTGGTAATTATTCATCACTGTAACTACCCTATCGTGAAGTAGATCATCAGCAATATCTAATGCCGATTTTACGGCAAGCCCTTTGCCAGCAACACACCAGCGCCTTACTAAATCACCATCATTAGAGGCGCGCTTGCCTTGCATTTTTACTTTGTATTTTTTTTGCCCGTCGGTGAATTCCCACACGTTATTGATAATATCTTGCAGTTGATAAAATAACCCTTGATGCTGTGCTAAATCATCTGGGTGCATAGGCGCACCATAGCGTTTTATATAGTCAGGTGAGGCGCATAACAAACGTGGAATATTACAAATTTTAAATCCGTAAACATTGGCATCAGTTGGCGAGCCATAACGCAGTGCTATATCCACCGAATCTCGGTAGAAATCCACGTTACTATCACTAATATGTGTGCGCAGGCTCACCTTCGGGTAACTATCCATAATTTCATCAATCCAAGGGATCACTAAATTACGGCCAAGATCAGAAGATAATGCAACCCTTAACTCACCTTCAATCTCATCATGTTCGCCTTTTAGGTTCTGCCGAGCTTGCTCAAGTATCGCTATTGCTTGCTCACACTGTGGGATATAGCGCTCCCCTGCGGCAGAAAGCCTTAGATGACGTGTTGTGCGCACAAATAGGTCTACACCTAATGTTGATTCCACCCGTTTGATAGCAGCACTGGCGGTTGCTGTACGCATATCAAGTTTTGCCGCTGCAAGGGTAATACTTTTAAATTCAGCGACTTTCAAAATAAGTTTTAAATCGTCAATCTGCATATTATCTAAATATATTTGATAATGATTCAATAATTATGCTGTTTATCAAAAGTAATGCAAGCGCTATCATCTGCCTCATTCAACGGCTTTGATTAAATAAAGCTATTCGCTACAGGAACCAATTATGACACACCCGATTATTACCGACTTAGAAGCGCGTTACACAGCAAAAAAATATGATGCAACTAAACGTGTATCGGCAGAAGATTTAGCTGTGATCTATCAAGCCATGCGTTTATCTCCGTCATCAATTAATTCGCAGCCATGGAAATTCATTGTTATTGAGTCTGAGCAAGCAAAACAACGTATGCATGATACTTTCGCTAACAAGTTTCAATTTAATCAGCCGCATATTAAAACTGCATCACACATTATTTTGTTTGCTTACAACCCGAAATACACCAGAGAAGATTATGCAAAAGTGATTGACACTGATATCGCCAATGGCCGTACGCCAGCAGAAAATCGCGAGCAAGCCTTTGGCGCATACGCATTTGTTGACTTAAATACTGACGCATCTGGCAATAATGCCGCATGGACCAAAACACAAACTTACCTTGCACTTGGTAATACTATGCATGCTGTTGCGCGCTTAGGTATTGATTCAACACCAATGGAAGGCGTAGATAGCGAGCTAATTAGTGAACTTTTTGCGGATGAGTTAGATGGTTATATTTGTGAAGTCGCACTTGTCATTGGTTATCACGAAACACAAACCGACTATAATGCTAAGCTTCCAAAATCACGTTTGAGTCAAGATCAAATTATTCAAGTGGTTTAAGTTTTACATTACCGGTTAAGAAGAGCCTGTTACAGGCTCACTTTAACAAGCTTTTTTGCATTATAGCCTCTGCTATGTGCTCTCTTTAGCAGCTCCACAAACAATTTTTTCTTCGCCAAGATGATATATATTATTTATTGCTACATAGGCGCCAGATACAACGCCTGTAATAGGGACTAATAATATCCCACTAATTGAATAGTAGGTATTGGTATCCTCAAAGCCATTAATTATTTTCAATGTCTTACGGTCAGAAGATATTTCACATTTATTAACTGCTGACATGTCCTTAGTTGGTACAACGATACAGCCTGATAACATCGTCAAAGTAAAACATATAGTCGTAACTAATTTCATCTTGTAACATCCTCGTTTTTAATTGTCATATAGAAACCATAAAAATTAATATTTATAGATTGTTGGGTAACTATCTTATAAATACTTTACTAAACAAAGTATGCGCTCCACGCAACCTGTTAGTAAATAATGGTAAAAAATTTTTATCTAAGAAAACCGCTTTTTACAGGCTTGCCTCCATAACTCCCCGCAAACCTTGCACATATAAATCAAGCTTATAGGTTCAATTTTCACTAATAAACATGCACATCAGACACAATACTATGCACCGTTTTATATTGAGGAAACTTATCTAAAATTTTCTTGCAATAACAATAGCATAGATGGGCAACTTACTTTAGCAGTGATTCTGTTAAAGAAATCAAATAAAAACCAATAAAGAAACTATTAATTTAACAAAGGTAATGAATTGCAATCAAATTGTAAGCAGTAATGTATTTAGAAAAGTAACTTATTCAGTTAATTATTATATTTAATTCAGGTATAGAAACAACGTCAAACCATAGTATATAATAGTACAATTAAAATTAACTTTGATAAAAATCAAATTTAGATGTCTTAAGTATGGCTGTTACGACTCATATTAATTATTTTTATATGGAGCCTAAAACCCGTAAAATCTAATTACAAAGCATTAAAAAAGTATTTTTGTACAATGTTACTTTTTAGGCTAATTAAAGAGTTTTAAATAGATCAATGACAACCACATTACTAGATCACACTCATTTAAAAGTATCATTGAATGATATTTAGAACTGATCGTTATCAGTACACAAATCCACCCGGTTATTGCAGCATGCTATTAAATACTGCAATAAATATAAAATATTTATATAGGTACACGATGATCAGAAATATAAAAATAGGCATGCGCTCAGCCTTGGCATTTGGGATTTGGGATTTTGAGTTTGATTACTCTGATTCTAGGGGTATTTTCCATTATGCAATTATCAAAATTGAACTCTATATCAGATGTCATTAGCCTGCATCGAATTCCAGCACTCACAACAGCGGTTGAGTTAGAACGATACTCAATGCATACACAGCTATTGATTACTGAACTTTCTGACACTAAAACTCAACAAGAACGAAATGATATACAACGACAATTAGACAAAGAAGAACGTGACTATAAAAGTGCAGAAAAACGCATGGCAGCTTTAGTTCGTTCAGATGAGGCGAAGAGGCAACTTGATAACGTTATAAATTTGCATGATGAATTTACTGCAACATTTACTAAGTTGTTTCGACTTTATGAGCAACAAAATGAAGAGGAAGCGTTAACTTTTCGACGTAAAAAAGTTATGCCAGCTGCTGAGCTGTTAATATCTGAATTAGAGAAATTATCTCAATATCAAATTCTTCGAGCTAATCAGATAAATGATGAAGCAACGCAAACATACCTTAATTCAAAAGCAGCACTTATTAGTGGCATTGTGATTACTTTAGTGTTGCTTAGTGTTATTGCTTTCTTTTACAGCCGCAGCTTAACACTCCCGTTACGTTATGCTGTTGCAGTTGCAAGACGCGTGGCCAAAGGCGATTTAACTGAAAGAATTAATGATTCTCACAGCGATGAAGCGGGTGAAATGCTTCAAGCATTAGCTGACATGCAAAATCAATTACGCGAAACACTTTCACAAATTGGTGGGTCGTCTCAGCAACTGGCTACAACCTCTGAACAGTTAACGGTTGTAACTAACCAGTCTACACAAATTGCAACCCAACAAAGAGATCAGCTAGAGCAGGCAGCTACGGCGGTTAATGAACTAACAGCAGCCATTGAAGAGGTTGCGCGTAGTGCAAACTCTACGAGTGACAATGCTGAGGTTGCGGATGAAAAAGCACAGTTAGGCCAGGCTAAAATAAACGAAACCATCAAAACAATAGGTTCATTGGTTTCAGAGATCCAAAACTCAGCAGCTGGTATTACCACCTTAGCCGCAAATATAAAAAATATAGAGTCAGTACTTGATGTGATTAGAGCGATAGCAGATCAAACGAATCTGTAAGCGTTAAATGCCGCTATCGAAGCTGCACGCGCTGGAGAGAGTGGTCGCGGTTTTGCTGTCGTAGCTGATGAAGTAATACCAATCTGCATAAAGATTAAGTCAATTTTATCCAGTCTCTAGAGCATATGCTTTTAACCGTATCAGGAACAGAAATGAATTTATTCCACGCTTGCGAAACCTGTTCGACTATTTCTTC